>CAZFHF010000463.1:0-510 GCA_964518655.1 uncultured Bacteroidales bacterium
AATACACCGGCTGGCAGCAGTTATCCTGTAAGGCTGCAGTCAATGACAAACACAATTACAAGGGATGTAAATGCAACGGTTGATCAATGCAAGCGGATAATCGATGCGGGGGCTGATTATGTTAGAATAACCATACCATCGCTAAAAGATGCCGAATGCCTGAAGGATATTAAAGCGGAGCTCAGGGATCAAGGGTATGATACGCCATTGATAGCCGACATACATTTTAGTCCTGATATAGCTGAATATATTGCGGCTGTAGTGGAGAAGGTAAGAATAAATCCGGGTAATTACGCGGAAAACAGGAAGAACGCGAAAGCTGATTATAGTGATGAAGAATATTTATCAGAGACAGTAAATTTAAAGAGTAAAATTATTCCGCTGATAAATATTTGTAAGAAGAATAATACTGCTCTCCGTATCGGCACAAATCATGGTTCATTATCGGGGCGAATTATGGGCAGGTATGGAGATACGCCTGAAGGTATGGCTGAATCAGCAATGGAGTAT
>CAZFHF010000463.1:520-2416 GCA_964518655.1 uncultured Bacteroidales bacterium
TTTGATAATATTATACTGTCAATGAAATCCAGTAATACGATGATTATGGTTCAGTCTGTGAGATTGCTGGTGCGCAGAATGTTAAACAAGGGTATGCATTACCCCTTGCATCTTGGAGTAACTGAAGCAGGAGAGGGTGATGACGGAAGGATAAAATCGGCGGTTGGCATCGGAGCTTTAATGGCAGATGGCATGGGTGACACAATAAGAATATCGCTCACTGAAGAACCTGAAGCAGAGATCTCTGTTGCAAAAAAGCTTGTCGGTTATTTTTCGAAAAGGGATAAGCACAAACCAGTAAAGCCCTTATCGGCGTATCCTTTAAATCCATATGAGTATCAAAGAAGAATAACTGAATCAGTATTCAATACAGGGGGCAGGAATCATCCTGTTGTTGTTGCTGATCTAAGTAATAAGGATTTTTCATTAAAAACAATCGCTGAAACCGGGTGGAGTTATAACGCTGATAAGCACAGATGGACGTTCAGTGACCAGGCGGCTGACTTTATATATTTAAATGAAATGTTTAATTCAGATGACATTCCGGAGGATAAGGGTATAATACTGGATCATAAGAAGTGGAATGAATATAAGGGGAGTAAAAATAGTTATTTTCCCCTGTATTCTTTGAATGATTATTTAAATGCAACTAAAAGATCAGAAAGGATAAATTTTGTGAAGATCTTCTACGATGAATTTGATGATTCTTTAATTAAGCATTTAAAGAAGGATTCAACAGTGATACTGGTTTCAGTAACTGATAATGCCAACGGGTATGCTGAACAGAGAGCTTTATGCTGTGAATTGATAAACAGAAATTGTAAGGTGCCTGTAATTTTTAAAAGAGATTACTATACAGACAATAGAGAGGATTTTATGTTAATGAGTTCGGCTGATACGGGCGGATTATTTCTTGATGGCCTGGGAGACGGGATATGGCTGAATAATAAGGGGGATGTTGCACCAGGGGATATAAACTCAACAGCATTTGGCATTTTACAGGCCAGCCGTGCAAGGATATCAAAAGCAGAATATATTTCCTGCCCTTCATGTGGCAGGACTAATTTTAACATTCAGGAAGTGGTTGCAAAAATTCGTGAAAAGACCAGCCATCTTAAAGAATTGAAAATTGCCGTTATGGGGTGCATAGTTAATGGTCCGGGTGAAATGGCTGATGCTGATTATGGCTACGTTGGTTCAGGAAAAAACAAAATTACATTGTATAAGGCGAGGGAAATAGTCAAAAAGAATATCCCGGAAGAAAAGGCAGTTGATGAATTAATATCTATAATAAAAATGAATGGGGACTGGAAATAATCCCCGGAGCATAATTTTCAGACCTTAAAATTAATATTGCTTACTTAAAAACAATAGTTGCAATATCTTTAACATCTATTGTCATCTCGACAATTTGCTCAGTAAGCGGATTTATAATCTGTACTTTAATCCGGTTATATTTTTCATCCGAATCAAAGCATGATATAAAAAGTTCAGCTTCACCAAGATCAACTACCAATCCGTTTCTTTTATAAACAGTAACTCTGCCTTTTTGATTTCCAATAGAAGCAACAGGTGCGGCATCGAAATCAATTAAGACCAGTTTACTGATGTTTTTGTAATCTTTAATTTCTGTGGGGATGTCCTGGTATCTGCCTCTCAGCATGATATAGCTATCGAAGTATTTACTTTTATTGCATTCAAGCTGGCCAAAATGGTAAGCATCCACAGTACTGCCATCTTTTAATTTTATTAAAACAGGTACGTTGTCTTGTGCATATATCGAACAAATTAAAAAGATGATAATTACAGATGATAGAATTGCAGGTTTCATATTATTTAATTCAAATTGTTAAATATTCTTTAAGGATCAGCAAGATAAAGATTTTAGAGGTTAAT
>CAZFHF010000464.1:0-2414 GCA_964518655.1 uncultured Bacteroidales bacterium
TTTGGATTATTTTTTTATGGTCATCACTTAATATGATCCCATCAATTTCTCTGTTTCCTACAAAACCCTTTTTCTTCATCTCATCAGATACAAGGACATAGTTTTTAGAGGGGACTCCTAGCATTTCAAATATGGTAAACAAAAGTTTCTTCTCAACTTTCTTTCCAACTTCACTCCAAGCCCCACCTTGAACTGTAAGTTTCATAGCAGATATTGTGTTTAATACTTGGATTGATTCTTTTTCTGATAGGACAATTTCTTCTTTTTTGTGTTTTAATTTAATCTCAATATATGGTAAACCATCGTGCATTTTTTCAATCTCTTCAGCTAACATTTTAATTGAATTTATATTTTCTTTACCTAAATCTATACAGACTTCTCGTTTTGCTGTATTTGCCATATTTGTAACTGTTTTGTTGTTTAATCCAACAAACCACAATAATTCTCTTTTAGAAATTGCAGAATTTTCAACTAGCTCTTTAATTCACCAATCTTCTGATTTATTCTTTTTTCTAGCTTCTAAAATTTTTTTAAGCAACGAATAAACTGTATCCACAAATCTTTTATTTATCGTTGCCAATACATAAGGTCTATAATCTTTACCTTTCAAAACAGATATTATTATTTTGTCAATATACTTTTCCATTCTAATTACCTTTTATTTTAATATCTTTATTAATCTTTTCAATTGCTTCATCAATTTTTATAAGATTATATTTTAATCTTTTATCACTTACTTTTTTACCTCTTGTTGAACTCCCAGGGCTTTTTTCAACCTTACTTCTGAAATTTTGCATTTCTTTTAAGACAATTCTTGCTACAAAACTCTCATTACTAGCCAAGTATTCTGGATTTTTTATTTTCTTTAATATGACAATATATTCATCATCAATCTTGCCATTAACAAAATATTTAGAAGATTTATTTATATTTCTAAAAATTGTTTTTACATGTTCAAATCCAATATATTTTGCCATGCTTATAAAATGTTTATAACTTTCAATCAATTCATAATCAATGCTTGAATTTCCGACGACAATCGCACAATATTTTCCATCTTTTAAAACCCTATTCATTTCAATCATGGCTCTTAACATATCCCCTAGATATTCCACAAGTAATCTAAACCTATTTGCCAAAAAATGAGAATGTCCGCCAATTTCATTTATTTTAAATTCATTATAATCCATTCCCAACCAAAGCATATTATACATATGAACCCTATAATAATCAAGTGCATTAACATAAGGGGGAGAGGTTACTATTAAATCAACAGAATCAGAAGAAATATCTAACTTTCTCGCATCTCCATTGATTAGCTTAATATCTGTTTTGTATGTGTTTTCCCTATACTCTCTCATTAAATTATTCATCTGATTTAATTTTCTTTCAAATATTCCTAAAATATTATCGCCATTCTCGGATTCAATAATTGCTCGTATAGTCGCTGATAAAGCAATCAGCAAATAATTATACAAGTTTTTATCTTCTGCTTCTATAGTCTTAACAATATTTTTTATTACTTGTAATTCTTTTAACATTTCTTTTGAGAATAATTTGCTTATGTTCCTGCTTGGCAATTCTGGCAAATCTGACTCTTTTAGATTATTCTTTTCTATTCTTGCTTCAATTAATTTTATCAATGAGTCAATTTTTATTAATTGCTTGTCTGATAAAGATGTAGTTTTAACCTTACTTAACAAAGTAGCAAGAGGATTAAAATCATTTCCAATTGAATGTCTTTTAAGTAATGTGCTTTCTACTAAAGTTGTTCCACAACCACAGAAAGGATCTAAAATAGTATCTCCTTCTTCAGAAAATAGTTGAATAAATGCTCTAGGAATTTGAGGAATAAACCTTGCTGGATAAGAGTGATATTTATGGGTTAAATATTGGGTTTGAGAATCCTTAAAATCCCATTTTATTTTATCAAGTGATTCAATAGGGTTTATGTTTAGTTTTATTGAATTTTCTTTAGGGATATAACTCTCTAAGTCTGCTTGTCCTCTTTTTTTAAATTCAAATATAGACTCCATCTTAACCCCTTATTTATATAGTAAATGAACGCTCCTATTTATAAATTGTTGTTTCTGAAACGACGCCCCCAAATGTTCTTTTCAGAAAAGAACCAAAACAAGACGCCCCTCTCTCGTCCTTCGGACATATTCACTCCCTACGGTCGAATTTATCAGTAATCCAAAAACTCTAAAATTTTGCCTTCGGCATCGTTGCACTAAATTTTAGGTCTTCCCGTTGGTCAGACGAATATAACAGCGATTAAGAGATTCCGAAGTCTTGCAGACTTCTCCATCCAAATTCGGTTTTGTGGGTTGCCTCAAAACCGAACTTCTCTTAATCGCGATGTTCATTTCAATTTCCAATCTCCTCCTCATCGTCGGTAAACCAAAAATTCC
>CAZFHF010000465.1:0-2404 GCA_964518655.1 uncultured Bacteroidales bacterium
TTACAGAATGTTGAATATTTAATATGTTTGCTCGTAACTGTAAAAGTATATAACATCGCGATTAAAAGACCTGAAAGGCACGAGCGGAGCAAGAAGCGACCTCGTTAGTTTTGACTTTTCTTTCAGGGAGGGGAGGAGATGGTTTCCGACAACCAATAAATAAGAGAGATTTCCCGACCACTTTTTATTTCTTTTTTATAAAAAAGAAGGTGGGGAATTCAGTTAAGTTTATTAAATTGGTTTTTATTATCTTTTTATGGGAGAAATGTTTGATACACTAAAAGAAATGGTAACGGGCAAGGAAGTTAAAGAGGAACAAAAAACAAAAAAAGATATTGGGGGGTGGTTGGCTCTTTTTGTTTTCGGGTTATATTTATCTATAGTTGTTATTCTATATTACGCCCTTACAATAGAATTTTTATTTTTTAAGTTGTTATTTTTGGTCTGTCTATCATGTTTAATCTATACAATAATACTAATGCATAAGAGAAAGAAAATTTTTAAAAAATTTGCAATTTTAACTTTATGGTTTGGGGCAGGTATAATTGTAATTGAAGTCTTATATTTTATATTTGTTTTAACCGAGGAACAATTTTTAGAATGGTGGGGATTAGTGTTTTATGGAGAAGCAGGACAATTAGCTATTGTTGTAATAATCAGTTTATTATGGACAAACTATTTAATAAAATCCAAAAGAGTAAAAGATACTTTCACTAAAAATTAATAAATATCTAAAAGCTTTTAAAGATTAGATTTATTTATTAATTATGGCAAGTGAAGTATCTCAAGGTTTAGGAATTGGGGGCGTTGTTTTTATATTGGTTACGATGGTTTGTTTATTTTTATTTAATATAAAACCTTTATATTCTATTTTAATTGGGTTGGTTGGAGTAGGGGTTGTTTATTTAATTAAATTTAAATTTGGGAATGATTTTATATAATGGTTAAAGATTTTTACTCTCAATTTCTTGGGACTCCAAAAAAAATTAAAAGTTCCAAAATAAGAACTTCCACAAGAGGTATTTTACCTAGGAAAAGAGATATACAAAGGACAATAAACCCTCAAACAAGAATAAGAGAACCCATAAATGCAGACCTTAGAAAAAAAGTTTTAAAAAGAGCTAAGAATAAATGTGAATGGAAGGGATGTAATCGAAGAAACGGAGAGGTTAAATTAAAATTTCATCATATAGATGGGAAAAGAGATCACAATACTCTAAAAAATATAATGGCTCTTTGCTCTTATCATCACGATTTGATTCATGTAAGGAAAAAAAGAATTGTTGAAAAAGATTTAATTGGGATGGAAACCAGTTCAAGAGTCGTTTCTTCTGCAAAAGCAAGGCAAATTAAAAAGGAAAGAAAAAATAGAATGCCTTGGGAATCTTATTAAGAGATAAACTAATTTCAATTAAACCTTTTTAAAATAAATGCATGAAAGCCATGTTTCTAAAAAATTATTTTCCAATTTTACGAGAATAAAATTATTGCGAGAGTTATGATTAAAATAACAGCGATAATTATTATCCAACCCGCAAGGTTTTCTTTTTTAAAGCCTAATTTAATTGTTTTTCCTTGAAATAACCACTGAATAAAAAGAGCAATTAAAGGGGCAATGAACATCCCGATTAAACTCCCTGTATAAACTGCAAAATCTCCCGTAGAATTTTGGAACCACCCATTTACAAAACCCACAGCAACAACAAGAAGATAGTAGAAGAAGATTTTTCCTTTTGAATAATCCCAAAATGAAAGTTTAGTTTTCATGTTTTTTTGAGTGAAGCATTATTTAAAAAGTTATCTTTCGGCGAAGCCGGCTATTTGTCCGAAGGACTAAGAACCCCCAATAATATCAGAAAAATTTGGGCGAAGCCTTTTATCCTTTGTTAGAAGAAATTATGAAACAATTTCTAAAGGTTTTTTGGACCGATAAAAGAAGTTTTTCTCTGAAACGAAGTTTCAGCAAAATGTCCGAAGGACTGCGGGCAATCTCTCACTATCTTAGGTGGGAAAAGAAAGAAAAATTAAAATTTGGGCGAAGCCAAGCAACAGGAATTTAACGAAATTGAATCTGTAAAAGAAATGGGATTGAGGGCTCAAGTTCAAGATAAATCCTAAGTGGGAATAGTTTTAAAGAAACTTTCGTGAAAAAAACGCAAAATTATGTAAGCACAAGAATTAACATTTCAAAAAGAGGAACTTCAATATTATGATGATTAGTATTCATGATATGATTATGTTATACGACATTTGGTCTTGGGCTATATAAGAGTAAACTTTATTAAATTAGAATTATTTCAAGGTTATTATGGTTAGAATACTACATTTTGTTCAAAAGCCAGAAGTTCGGAAATATGATATTCAAAACATCCAGTTTGAATTAGAAGTAAATGAACACATATTT
>CAZFHF010000466.1:0-2384 GCA_964518655.1 uncultured Bacteroidales bacterium
TATTAACCAGTGCAGAACAAATGCGAATATTGATATGGTTTTAATGGATGTTAAGCTTCCTGAGATAGATGGACTGGAGGCAACCAAACAAATTAAAAAATTCAGAAAAACTCTGCCTATTATTGCCCAGACAGCTTACGCAATGTCATCAGATGAGGACAGCTGCCTGAAAGCCGGCTGTGATGCATATGTATCAAAACCTGTAAAGATAGAAGCATTGCTTAAATTAATTCATCAATATATAAATTGAATCCCGGAGAAGATTTTATTTATCAGCTCATCACAGCCACATAATCTATTAGTTTTAATCCTAATTCCTTATTTCCTGAGATTTTAATCTGGTTTTTATACTTTTCCTTTTTCCTGTCGGTATTTGTAAATAATATCCATGCTATATTTTCTGATAATTCTATTTCTGTTCCTGCGGGATTTCTTTGTTCTTCAGATAGTGTCCATTTTTCAGTCTGTTTTTCCAGATACCAGCTCTTATTTAGTTTTCCTGTAATAGTTATTTTCAGTGTCTCTTCAACCGGATAATCTTTGTTATTTCTATAGTGATGAGGCAGTCCCAGCATAAAAGTACCATAAAGAGGCTCAATATATTTTAGATCCATAAGCAGGGATTTGTTCAATGCCATACGAATTTGCATTTGATGATGCCATATCTCGGTATATTCCCTTGCAATATCAAACCAGTTTGCCGATTCCTGCTCACCGGCCCATGCTACTGCAAAATAAGCTTTTTCATCAGGCTTTAATGTCATGAAGTATTCATACAATTCCCGTCCTGCATATTCAAGCAGATCAACTAATATTTCCGGACTGATTCTTCTTGAAGCAAGAATCCATTCAATATTTAGTGATTGAATAAATTCAACCAGCTCATTATATGATGAAATATTGGTTTTTTTAAAGGTATCCTGAAATCCATCTCTCTGCTGTGATAATCTTCTCAGTGCTGTATCAAGAAGGTGAGAGGCCAAATCTTTTACTGTCCTGTCTTTAACGGGTGAAGGTTTTTCCCATTCACCAGCGGTTAAGCTCTTTAGGAGCTTTATCAGTTCCGTATTAAGCTCAGGGAATAAATGTCTGGTTTCTATTTTCTTTATCATTGATCTTAAAATACATCTTGCCCTAAATATTTTAAAAATAGTATAATTAACTCAATTAATAACACAGGTGCAGGATTTTCATTTACCGGTGATTGTTCGGGGGGGAAAATCTGGCAGGTTCATTGTGCGTTTAAACATCTTATATATTGAGAAGTCAAAACAGTAAGACGTCACCCGGAAACATCATTGTAATATATTTGTAATCATGCAAAAATGAAATATAGCTTTTTTTGAATATTCCGGAACAAAAAAGAAAAAATGTGCTAAATTTATTTAAATAACATCTTAATACATGCTACTATGGAGAATAGCCAGGAATGTCCCAACACAGCTGAATGCCTGATTTTTTCAGGAATATTAAAGGGAACGGAGTATACTGAAACTTATAAAAGACTATATTGCCTTGCGGGAGAGGCAGGCAGAAATAAATGCAAAAGATATATAATCAGCCAGAAGGTTGGCAAGTGTCCTGATAATGTGTTACCAAATTCCTCTAAGAGCATTGAGGAAATTATAGTGGAAATGAAGAGGCGGGGAGAGTTAAACTAATACATTTACTTGTTTTGGGATAAAACAGCAAAATATAGAGCTGTCAATAGCAAGTGCTATTACGTCAATCTCAGGTGCCTTCTTTTAAAAATAGCTGCTCCGATTAAGAAATACAGCAATGTTAGTACGATAACTGATACTATCTCGGGTATAATTTGTGTTATATTCATATCCATTATCAGTGTTTTGTTCAATGCTGAAATAGCATGGGTCGGGCTCATCAATCCCTGCAGGTTTAAAGGATAGCCGGCAATAGTAAATATTACCTTGCTTTTTAAAGGGAAAGCAGCTCCGGTGAAAAACATGAACAGGAACATCGGGAAGTTGCCTACTACCAGTATTTCGCTGGTAGCTTTGGTTACTCCTGCAATAATCAGGCTAAAGGCAATAATGGACAGTGCGGTTAAGCATGCAACGATAAACAAAATAGCCAGTGAACCTGCGTATTCAAAACCCAGCATTATTGCTGTTATCAGGGTAAGCAAGACGGAAATTATACCAACCAGCAATTGTACGGTGCTAATACCGAAAAGGAAGTCAGTCGTAGTAAGTTTTGACAGTTTCAGCCGTATAATGGTTTTATTTTCAACTTCGGCCACAAATGCTATGCTGGCGGGAAACATCAGCATTATTAATGAAAGTATAAGTATACCGGGCACAATCATATCAAACATACTGATGTTTCCCGATGTGCCAAGAGCGGTCTCTTTTACTTCTACAATT
>CAZFHF010000467.1:0-1840 GCA_964518655.1 uncultured Bacteroidales bacterium
TTACTTTTCATAGCATTTACTTATAAATAATTAATCAGTTATCGCTTGTGCATAACGTTTAAGGCTATGGGCAGTGGCAGACTTGGAATCTGTCACTGTCCGCGTTTTAGTTGATTTAATATGTGTTGTTAATTTCATTTGGTTCATTTCTCTGCCATTGCCTATAGCCAATGTTGTAGCCAGTTTTATTTTTTGTTGAATATGAACATATTGTTATAATGAAATAGATATCCCATATTATCTGTTGGAAATGATTTTTTACCTCTAATAATAATGTCAACTTCCTTTTCTGACCAAGATTGCCCACCATCTGATGTGCTGATTAATACTGTTGAAACCATCTCAGGAAACTCTCCTCCAATATAAGCATATCGATAATGGAGCCCAAAACCATTCATTTTATCAAAGAAATGAAAGGCACTTATTGAATATGGGGGGGATGGTAATTTTGACCAACACTCTCCACCGTCTTCTGTAATATATATTTCGTCTCTATTTGTTATAAAACAAGTTATTGAAGAGGTAAAGCATGCACGCCATATTTCTATTGGCGTATAAATTGTATCCCAAGTATTTCCATAATCTGCGCTTTTATAAATTAGTTTTTCGTCTGAGATTATGTAACAAATGTCTTCTTTTACAAATATTCTTTCTGTGCTTTCTGGGCCGAGGTATCTAAACTCTGGGACGGGTAAATCTAATAATATCCATGTACTCCCACCATTATTTGTTTTTGCGATATGTGTTTCACCTCCATTTTGCATTGCCATTAGAAAGGCTATCCCGTGGTTTTCATTAAAATAATGGAAGTCCCAAATTCGTGCAATTTCAGGAATAAATTCTTTTATCCATGTATTACCACCATCTGTTGTTCGAAGAAGATTTGCATTCATATTGAAATCACTTCCAGTTCCTTGGGCCATAAATTCCCCAGAGGCAAAACCAACGGAGTAATTAATAAATGTTACTGTTGTTATGTTTAATGGAGTGCCGGACTCAAGAGGCATCCAATAGTTCCTTGGATCTGAAGATTTCTTCATCATTCCATCACTCCCTGCAATGAATCCAGTTGATTCATTGAGAAAGTATGCATCAATTACACTTACTTTATCATGTGAATAAGTATAGGATTCAACCTGCAATCCTGGTACTTCAATAGTTTCACCTATTTTTTCTATTTCAAAGTTTATTTCCTTTTCACAAGAAATAACTAAAAGTATTACAATGATTGTTAGAATCCAAATATTTCTCATGGTTCTTAAAATTGGCTACAACGTTCCTCGTATATGGTGTCGTTTGGCTTTTCAGGGCACTTTCCTATCTAACCGCTAAAAAGTTTAGCAATAGAACCCAAGCTAAAAATTTTGCACGGTCCGCCAAATGCACTATATACGATGTTGGGCAAAGTTTATATTTAAAAATTCTTACCATATTTTCTAAATGCTTGAATTGTCTGATAAATACCGTATCCAATAAAAATTCTACCAATTATGTCTATTATATAACTTAATCCATTTGGGGATTGGTTATTCATAAAATCCAATTTATGTGACAATAAGAAAAACTGTGAAATGCTTTTAAGATGATAATTTAATGCTTGAAAAAAACCTTTAAAATTACCCCAATCAAGATAGAACATCCTATCATTCAATGATAAAACATAAAAAAAATAAAAACAAATAGTAATGGCCATTGTGAAAAGTATGCCTCTACGCCAATTTAGTCCATGGTTATTGGAAACTCTGTTTAAGAATAATAAGATTTTTTCCCATTTATCCGAACTTTCCTTTAGAAGTAACTCCATTTCCATCCTATGATAGTACAATGCTTCAACAGAGTT
>CAZFHF010000467.1:1850-2384 GCA_964518655.1 uncultured Bacteroidales bacterium
TTATTATTACTCAGTAAAGAACTTTTCAGTAATCTTAGACTATATATGTCAGTGTTCTTTATAAAAAAATTATCAATAGTGAGATTAGAAATTAATCTATTATTTTCAAAACTAAATGAATCAGCCGTTAAATTTCTTATAGAAAGAGTTTTATGAAATACACAACCGGATGCTCCAAGAACAATATTGCTGTTATTTGAACTTAAAATACATTGATTAAACAATTCGCAGTCCATCAAAGCAACAAAGGTGCCTCCTTGAACATGCAAATTAAGTTCTTTATCACATATTACTTCTCCAAGAAATAATTCTTCGATTTTATTATCATCAGCTGAAGTAATATATAGTTTATTTTTAAATTTACAATTAACTATAGTTAATAAACCAATATTAGAACCGCGAATATTTAATTCTTCCTCGAAAACACAACTTTGTATAGAAACAATATTTGTATTAGCACCGGATATAGTAATCTTTTTTTTAAATACTATCCCGGTATAATCAGTCCATTTATCGAGTTCTATCGATTTAATT
>CAZFHF010000468.1:0-2381 GCA_964518655.1 uncultured Bacteroidales bacterium
TATGTCGGGTCGCTGGAGGCTGTGAAGCTGATATTGAATGAAAGCACCAAAAAAATAAGCACCAAAAAACAAATTACAAATTAACCCTGTGAAATCCCGCAAAGCGGGTCCCGCGAAGCGGGAATTTCACAGAGTAAACAAATAAGCTCCAAATTTCAATTTTCAAATTCCAAACTGCCGTTCAACCTGCCTGGTAATAAAAAATTTGCATTTTTTGATATTATTTTTAATATTTGAATTACCGAATCAGTTTGTAATTTCAATATTATGCCTCAGGCGTTAGGTAAAATTATAATATTATTGTTATCAATCATTTCCATAGTAAGCATTTCCTGCCACAGAAACCGCAGTAACATAAAGGATAGTGATACTAACAGTATTGAAGATACTATTATGGCTTTGATTGAGAAGGGGGAGAGGTGTGCAAATGAAAGAAACTATAGTCAAGCTAATATGTATGCTAATAAGGCATTAATAATAATAGATAATACGAGAAAAGTAAAACAAGATCTATATAAAATAGTGCCTTATAATATTAAAGCTAATTATTATCTTGACTATTCATATGATTCAAGTATATATTATGCAAATAAAGCAATAAAATTATCCAAAGAATATGGAAATATTAAAGAACAAGCAATTGCATTGAATGTAATTGGTAATGCTTATCATTTAGCAGGGGAAAATTTCTTAGCACTGAAAACATGGGAAAAAGGTTTTAAAATTGCTAAAGAATATAATTTAGAAGAAGAAGAAGCAAAATTACTCTTTAATATGGGAGTGATATTTAAAATATGGGGAGATTATACTAAAGCAGTCAAATATTATCAATCAGCTTTAAAAACATATGAAGGGCTAAATGATTCGATATTAATAGCAAAGATACTTAATAATATAGGCAATATATATTTTTCTTATGAGATAGATTATCATAAGGCTTTATCCTATTATCTAAAATCACTTAATATCTATATGCAATACAAAGACAGCATTATTATAGCTGATATATGCAGTAATATTGGAATAGCTTTTTTGGAAATGAAACAAAATGAAAAATCTTTGGAATACTTCACAAGATCTTACAATATTTATAAATTAGTTGGAAATAATTCTGGAATTGCATTTTCATATAATCAGTTTGGAGAAATTCAATTAATGCTTGGGGAATTTGATAAAGCACTTAAATATTTTATTAAAGCACAAAATATTTATAAAGATATTGGAGAAAAAGGCAATTATTTATATTCCTATGCTCAAATTGCTGGAGTTTATAAAGCAATGAATGAATTTGATATAGCTTTAGAGTTACATATAGAGTATCTTAAAAATGTGCTAAAACAAGGTTTTAAAAGTGAGATACTAAGGCAATATAAGGAAATATCTAAAATATATGAATCATTAGGGGATTTTAAAAAAGCAATAGAATATTATAAAAAATATTCAGAATTAAAGGACTCTCTAATAAATGAAAAAAATCTTAATCAAATAGCAAAATTAGAGACTATATATGAAACGGAAAAGAAAGAAAAGGCAATAATTCAATTAGAAAAGGAAAAAATAACTCAAACGGTTGAAATAAAAAGGCAGAAATTTCATAAGTTACTTCTTTTTAATATAACTATTATGTTTTTCTTATTAACAACAACAATTTTAGTCATTTATCAACAAAATAGAAAATCAAATGTAATATTAGCTTCCAAAAAACATGAAATTGAGGAGAAAAATATACTTTTAAAGGAATCAATAATTGAAAAAGAGACTTTATTAAAAGAGGTACATCATAGAGTTAAAAACAATCTTCAGATCATTTCTAGTATACTAAATCTTCAAACAAGATATATTAGCGATACAAAAATATATGATCAAGTATTAGAAGGTAAAAATCGAGTAAAGTCAATGGCGTTAATACATGAAACACTTTTTAGTTTTAATAATCTTTCTAGTGTGAACTTTAAACCATATCTAACAAAATTGTTAAAGTATATTACTAATACTTATAAAATAAATGGAAGAGAGATTCAAAATAATATTTATGTGGAGGATATTAGCTTTGATATCGATGTTGCCATACCAATAGGTCTTATTATTAACGAGCTGGTATCAAACGCTTATAAGTATGCATTCACTTATCAAAAAAAGGGTAAAATTAATGTTATATTAAGGAAAATTGAAAATGAAAAGTATTTAATTAGAGTTAGCGACAATGGAATTGGGTTAGCAAAAGATATTAATAATATAAGTACTTTAGGATTAAGACTTGTTAAAAAACTTGTATATCAGTTAGATGGAGAATTGATAATTAAGAGAACTAACGGAACCGAATTTAGTATAATATTTGGTACAAAAAAATTGATTTCCAATAATGTCTAATATATTACTCA
>CAZFHF010000469.1:0-2381 GCA_964518655.1 uncultured Bacteroidales bacterium
CAAAGAGATTATTTTCATATGATGCATACGACCTTTATGATGAATATTTTAATATCAAAGATATTAAATCCCTGCATTCGACATTAATAAACAGTATCAGGCGAAATATCATTGATACTGCCAGTTTGCGTAAGTATATTACGGTTGTTCTATTTGATAAGGACTTGCTCCATTTTATTGATATTGAAAGGTTGGATACCTTGGATCCTGTAAATTTGCAGTATATAATTAACAGAAAAAAGAAAATATTTGATTATATATACAAAAATTACAATAAAGACTCATTGCAGCTTAACAGTTTGGTATCATCGAAAAACTTGTTACTAAATCATGAAAGCTCGGAAAATATTTATGCTCTTCTCTCCCATATAAAGAATAACAAAGAACTTGCAGAACTAATTTATCGTGATCTTAAATATGCTTTTGATATCGATCTATTATATGAATACAGAACTGCTTACCAGAGGTATCAATACATCAAGTCATTTACCGGTATTGAAAGGTTCGTTGGCAATATAACATCACAAGTTGATTTATTTCTGTATATTAACTATTTCAAACTAAGGAATTTGCGTAAAAATGAAAAGAGCAGAAAACATGATTTAATTTTTCTTTCAGATTATTCAAACAGGAAATTCGAAGCAAGATTCAGGTTTATCCCTATTCATCTTGATTATTTATTGATTTTTTATTTTTTATTTTCATGGACGTTTATTAAGCTGGTAGGAAGAATAAGGTTTATCAGGAGGGCAACAAGAAGAAAAATCCAGAAGAAATTGGATTTTCTTGACGACATAATAAATTCAAATATCACTATGGAACGTGGTCAAGATATCGGCCATAAAAGCAGCCTGTTCCAGTTATTGTCGCGTTCAAGATGGGAAAAACGATATATTCCTGCCGATGAAAGGGAGATTGAAAAATGGCTTATTGAAATTATTGATGAGATCAATTCCCTTCACCGGTATAGCTACAGGGCAGAATTCATATTTATTTTTGATGAGCTTGATAAAATAGAACCCCGCTCAGAATATACTAAAACAGGACCGGAAAATAACAATAAATACAAAACCTCAGACAAGGTAAATATATTCACACCTGAAGGCACCCGCCAGCGCCAGCGTGCGTTACTGGATTTATTATCAAACCTTAAATATTTTCTGTCAACAGCAAAAGCAAAATTCATATTTATTGCCGGCAGGGAATTATTCGATGCATCAATGGCGGATGTTTCCGACCGTAACTTTTTCATTGGAAGTATATTTCATGATGTGATATACCTGAACAGTTTCCTCACGGATATACATCCGACATGCATTTCTGATTTTCAATTCCGTGTTGAATATTTTTTATGCAAGTATCTTATCCCTGAAGAGCTGATAATAAATAAATATATTCAGCCGACACTAAAAAACTATAATAAATACCTAATCGATGAATTTGATGAATTCAATGAGAAAGAGCAGGACTGTAAATTTGAACAAGTAATTGCACGTCAAAAGAGAGAAAAGATAATATATATACTTCAGCACTTCATAACTTATCTAACGCATGTAAGCAACGGGGCGCCGAAAAAAATTACAACTTGTTTTGAAAATTTTGTAACCAGAATTAATAAAATGGATCCGGCCAGGGAAAGGGAATATTACAGGCTGGTTGCAGGCAAGAGTGCGAACAACCAGTATCTGTTTTTCCCTTTCTATGATCAATTTAAATTAGGTATTATTAATTACCTTATCACACCGCTTAATTTATCAATAAATAAAGAAGTGATAAATTACGGTGATAAACTTATTGTATCTGCTTCATTTTTGATTGATCATCTTTTCAAGTTTCATGGTCATGCTTTTTCATGGAGAAATCTTGAATCAACACCTGAAATCATTGATATAAACAGGCCTCCTGAACTAAGGAGTTTTATCAATAAGGTTGTTCACTACCTGTCAAGAACACACATACAGGAAATAATAAACGGTTTATATGATTTTAAGTTTCCCCAGAAAATAACAAGAGAGATTGTCTTCCTGTCATGTATTGATGAAGAAGCTTCGGCGTCATTTAACTTCACGCTTGACGAGTCACTGGCTATAAAACAACATTGCAAAGAAAAGCTTGACCAGCTAAAATCGCAGTACAGCCAGACAAGAGAACTGAAAGATATAGAAAGGTATATCTATTCCATAGCATCTTTACATTTAACCCTTGGTGATATGCACTTTTATGATGAGGAGTTCAGTGATGCGATATCAAATTACCTTGACAGCGTACAATATATAAGAAATGTGGACGAAGGACGCATAACGCTCACACACCTTGTGCTTTTAACAAGGAATCTTCTTAAAATGGGTCTGGCCCTGGAAAAAAGAAAAACATACGATTCT
>CAZFHF010000470.1:0-2378 GCA_964518655.1 uncultured Bacteroidales bacterium
AACTCTGTCATTGATGTTCTTAAAATGAAGATGTATAAATTTCCCGCTGATGGTGGTACACCGGAGATACTTGATATACCTGCTGATAAATTAGACCATGCTGCTAAATTGCAAAATGAGCTCATTGAAAAAGCAGCAGAGAATGATGAAGCCCTGATGGAATTGTATTTTGAAAAAGATACATTAACTGAAGAAGAAGCAAGAGAAGGTATAAAGTTAGGCTTGATACAACGTAACATTTTTCCGGTGTTCTGTATCTCAGCTCAAAAAAATATGGGTGTTGCAAGATTAATGGAATTTATTGTTAATACTGTGCCAAATCCAGCAGAAATGCCTCCACCAAAAGCCTCAGGCAAGGAAGTAAAATGCGAATCTGCCGGCAAAACATCACTATTTGTTTTTAAAACCTCCGTTGAAACTCACATAGGTGAGATAAATTATTTTAAAGTAATGTCAGGTCAGATTAAAGAAGGTATCGATTTAAGCAATACTACTACCAACAATAAAGAAAGGATTGCTCAGATATTTGTTGCTGCAGGAAAGAAAAGGACCAAAGTGCCAACTATGTTTGCAGGTGATATTGGAGTAACAGTTAAACTCAAGGGAACAAAGTTTAACCACACTCTTTCAGATGGAGGTATAAAATTTGACCCTATACAATTTCCGGAACCGAAATACCGTACCGCTATTAAACCGGTTAGCGAAGGCGATGAGGAGAAGCTTGGAGAGATATTACAAAGGATGCATGATGAAGATCCGACAATTATTATTGAATATTCAAAGGAGCTGAAACAAATAATAGTATCCGGGCAGGGTGAGTACCATCTTAATATATTAAAATGGCACTTTGATAATTTGTATAAAATAGATATTAAGTTTATTACACCAAAAATTCCCTACAGGGAAACAATAACCAGGATAGCTCAGTCAGATTACCGTCATAAAAAACAGTCAGGTGGAGCAGGTCAGTTTGGTGAAGTGCATCTTGTTATTGAACCATATATCGAAGGTGCGCCGGACCCAACTGTTTATAAAGTAGAGGGAAAAGATATAAAAGTATCCGTGAGAGATAAAGATGTTAATGACTTGCCATGGGGAGGTAAACTGGTATATTATAATTGTATTGTGGGTGGTTCTATTGATTCAAGATTTATGCCTGCAATATTGAAAGGTATTATGGAAAAAATGGAAGAGGGGCCCTTAACAGGTTCATATGCAAGAGATATAAAAGTTGCCGTTTATGATGGGAAGATGCATCCTGTGGATTCAAATGATATATCTTTCAGGCTTGCCGGAAGAAATGCTTTTAGCCTGGCATTTAAAAAAGCGGCACCTAAGATTCTTGAGCCTATATACGAGCTCGAAGTGCTGGTGCCATCTGACCGTATGGGTGATGTAATGAGCGATTTACAGAGCAGAAGGGCGATTGTCCAGGGAATGTCAAGCGAGGGCGGATTTGAAAAGATTATTGCTAAAATTCCTTTAGCTGAAATGGAAAAATATTCAACTTCCTTAAGTTCCATTACCGGAGGAAGAGCAATGTATTCAATGAAGTTTTCAGAATATATGCAGGTTTCAGGTGAAATTCAGGAACAGCTGCTAAAAGCATACGAGGCGGAGCAAGAGGAAGAATAATAAAAGGGACAGCGCCCATAAAGGGCGCAGTCCCTTAAAACCGGGGCTTTCTGTATAAATGTATAAATCCTCTTTTTACTTTTTCACTGTAATCCTTGAGTTTTAATTCTTCCCAGTCTTCGATAGCATCTATTCTCTTTATCACATAAAAATATACACCCTCCGAAGCATCCCTGTCAGAATCCATTATTTTACCATCCCATCCTTTCCAGTTTCTTATATTACCATAGTATTCATGGACCTTTCTCCCATATCTGTTGAATATTACTATGTCAATAGTATATATAGATACATCCACTGGCCTGAAAATATCATTTGCTATACCTTCGGGATAATTTCCTTCATCATATAACTGTAAGACATCTCCATAACCATCCCAGTTAGGTGTAAAAACATTGGGCATTAAGGGCGGTTCCTCAGTCTGGCTCCCGCTGCTATAACCTCCCATGGATGGCGGATCAATTGTAATTATTGAATTTACCGAATCAATACATTCATATGGTTTAGCCGATCTCGTAATATAGGTTATATTATATTCTCCCGGATATAAATATTCATATATGATTGTGTCCTCTGAATTGTAATAAGTAGTGTCTTCTCCGTTACCAAATTTAATAATAAATGTTACTGCATTTCTGGAGTCAGTATCAAAAAACTTATATTTTGCCGGGGCACTGATGTTTCTGTAATTTCCACCGTAAAAAAGTCCGTATTCTTCAGGGTAATAATTATTATCTGCCAGG
>CAZFHF010000471.1:0-2370 GCA_964518655.1 uncultured Bacteroidales bacterium
TTTATATATAGCTCCTCCAATACTTAAACCTGGTCCTGCCGCCATTGATGAATTATTCAAAAACAAGCAACTATTTATATTAAGAGAATAACCTATACATGTTATAGCACCTCCATTTGCATGATTAGTAGTATCTTGATCAAAAATACAGCTATTTATATCTACAACAGAATTAGTCCCATTATTTGCTGTATTGTAAATAGCTCCTCCTGTACTTGAATAAAGTGTAATATTTTCTTTAAACACACATCTGTTTATCTCTATATTCATATTATTTAGATATACTCCCGCTCCACCACCGCTTAAACACCTCCCAAGAGTAATAACACAACCGTCAATCATACTGTTATCAGCGCCTGTTAAGACATTATAAGCATCCCATTCATTGTGGTTACCGCTTTCATCCAGGTCTCCGCTAAGTATTGTCTGATTCGAAAAGATAGGATAACCCGGATAGGATGTTTCATCCATGTTTGCCAGTCTCTCATTTATATTGTTTTCATCCCCTTCAAATCCTCCGTAAAGCTTTATATTAGGCAATAAGCCAAATGTATACAACTGCTTATTAGAAGGATCAACTGAGCCGTCTATTTTTTTAGTGGGATAATAGGTGCCTTCCGCCACCCAGATTTCAACAGGATAAGCTTCCGTAGGATTAAATGTTTCTGCAATTTCCAATCCCTTTTGAACTGTTGCCACAGCATTATTCCAGTTTCCTGTTCCGCTGTTTGCATCATTCCCATCATCGTCAACGTAAATAACAATAGCAGCATCCCTTATTGTATACCTTTTATCGCTTATCAAACCCAAAACAGCATCACCGACAGGCTCCCCAAGAACAATATCGAAATATTCATCTCCCTCTATTATATCATCAGGATTAACTCTGAAACTGATATCCTGTTTAATATCACCGCTGTTAAAAACAAGCTGCTGATCAAGCGGATAGAGCAAAGTATAATCCGCATTTTCATCACCAAGTGTAGCAGTACCTGAAAGAGTAAACGGAACTGTAACAGAGCTGCCTTCATCAGGAGGAACATTTATAAGCACAGAAAGAGTGTAAATATGTGTTTCAGGAATAATCCATCCATGGTCTGCAAAAGAGACTCTCCTGGGAAGTGCTGTCATACTCTCATGCGCACCTATATCAACTATGTCCTGGCGTATGCGGCTGTTGCCAAAAAAGTCTGTTGTTATATCCGAAGGCAATGCATCATTATTACCCCTGTTAATACAAAACGAGGATTCAGACAATTGAACATCATCTTTTGTTGAAGGTGATCCATTAACGAATTCAGGATCTATTCTAAAGTTATTATTGTTATCATCAAACAGGGCATAATCTTGCTGTTGTATATCACAGTGTGAAATATCCACAGTAGCTCCTTTTCCTAAAAATATATCCCTGTAATTCATGTCAGCAGATGTATTATACCAGAAAATATTATTGTAAATATTTGTTATACCGTCGGAACAGTGCAATGCACCTCCTTTTCCCGAAGCATTATTCGTGCTGAACGTGCAGTTAATAATTTTCGGACCAAAATTGGAGCTTCGGGAGCCTACAGCTCCTCCCAAAAGCGCTGAGTTGCCGAGAAAAATAGAATTTATAAGCTTATGCTCTCCCTGATCCAGAGTATAATTGACTGCACCACCTTCAGTTTCGGCAGTATTGCCTGTAAACAGACAATTTGTTATATTACTTACAGGGATATGGAATAACATAATTGCTCCGCCCATACTATAATCTTGCGTTGCTGAACAATGATTATTATCGAATGTACATCCGTATACATCAAGATTACCCGCGGCATAAATCGCGCCGCCTTCACGACCGGAATTATTTGTAAAAACTGTATTTCTGCAAGTTAATGAAGCAGTTGCATCGATATATATAGCTCCGCCATATAATAATGAATAGTTATCAGTAATTTCGCAATTCATGATTGTTAAATTGCCGTCAGCCATATAAACAGCAGCACCTTTATCCATATCACCGTCAGCCATTCCGTCTTTTATAGTTAAACCGTTTATAACAGCATAATCAGCGCCTTTTACAATATTATAAGAGTGGTTTTCAGAACCTTCTCCGTCAATATCACCGCTTAATATTGTTTTATATGTTGAAGGATTACTTACGTCCCCGCCTCCTGTCGGGAATCCGCCTGTTATTTTCAAACCTTCAACAAGCTCGAAACTTGCATTGCGGTCATCATCAGTAACATTTTCCCCTAAATCAGGATAATAAGTGCCCTGCGCAATCCTGATTTCTCCAACTGTATTATTCCTTGCACATTCAAGAGCGTCCTGGAGGGTAAGAAAAGCATCATCCCAGGATATTCCGTTATTAGCACCGTCTGTGGCACT
>CAZFHF010000472.1:0-2363 GCA_964518655.1 uncultured Bacteroidales bacterium
ATAAGAATGGAAATACCAGCTGAAGCATACAGCTTATCATTATGCCAATAATTAACTGATATATAAGGGTATTGTAAGGCTTTAAATATGATAGCAGGAATCTGAATTTACCTTTGTTTATTTGTTCGTCCTGCTGCTTATAAAAATCAGGTGTTGTCTCAATCAATAAACATATTCCCAATTCTTTACCATCCTTTATAGTACCAATCCAGTCTTTAATAAATTCACTCTTACTCAGCTTTATCAGGCCCGTAGCAGGATCAGCAATATATATTTTGTCTTTTTTGATTTTGTAAACCACAACAAAATGATTCTGCTGCCAATGAACTATGCAGGGCAGAACAGCATCATTTTTCAACTGCTCAAATGTAAGCCTCACCCCTATAGTATGCATTCCAAGAGATTCTGCTGCCTCACTAATCCCCAGCATGGATACTCCTTCACGTGAAATATAACATTTATCCCGCAAATACTGAAGTGAATAACTTTTACCATAATATCTGGCTATCATCCTTAAGCATGCCGGACCGCAGTCCATTACATCAAATTGTTTGTAGAAAGGGAATTTCAGCATTATATAGAGTTATGGTATAACTTATGTTCAGAATGGTTTTTTACACCAATATAAGAAAAAATATTTATTTGGATTATCAGGTCCGTTATTTACAGATATGAAAAATGTATATAGGTAGTGTAAAATTAAGAAATACGGAATTATGAAAGATATACACGTCAGATTATTGATTTATTTTTTAAATACTGCTTTTTTAACATCTTCTTTGTATCGCTATCATTAACATTCACTGTAAAAGATTTTTCCACAGGTAATGTAAACTTAAAAGTAGTACCTTTTGCTTCATTTGCTTCAACCCATATTTCCCCACCCAGCAGTGTAACTTTACTTCTTGCAATATTCAGTCCCAGTCCGAATCCTTTATTGGCATTCTCATAACAATGCTCCGACTTGGTGAAAATTTTAAAAATTGTAGTATCTCCATCACTTATACTGCCAACACCTGTATCCTTCACATAAAACATTAATTTGTAATCATTTAATATCTTATATCCATATTCAATAACTCCTTTCTGTGTAAACTTAAATGCGTTGGATATCAGGTTTGACATAATATCAAATATCATTTTCCCGTCAGAATAAACTTTATATTCCAGAAATTGTGAATCAGGATTCTGTAATAATTCAATATTTTTATTTATTGAAACCCGGGTCTGATCAGTAAACCGTGAATATAAGTTACTCATCAGCTGGTTTAGATCACATTCTTCCTTTAAAACCTTAACCTCTCCGGAATCAAGAAGAGACGCTTCAATCAGATCATCTATTAAATTCAAAAAATCCTGGCTGCTTTTTTTAATATTTTCAGTAAATCTGGCTCTATCCTCATCTGTAATATTTTTCTGTTCAAGAAGGTTTGTAAATCCAACTATTGAATTCATGGGTGTTCTAATCTCATGATAGATATTCTTCAAAAACGCAGATTTTAAATTATCTGTTATCCTTGATTTCTCTTCTATAATTCTCTCCAGTCTTCTTACTTTTTCCAATAAATCCTCAAGCGATTCAGTACTATTTAACTGAGTTGCTCTTGTTTTATCAAAATGTTTTTCCCCTTTATTTACTGAAAAAAAACTTATCCCGTTAGTAAGGAATTTTTTACGCATTATGCTTTTGCTTTTAAAATTTAATGAAACTAAATACTTAAAAAGAAGGCTTTTAGTCAGCAAACTGCTTCTGTTATAATCCTACCATACAATCCTGAATTTTATAAGCAAAATAAAAAGTCAGATTTCTCAATTTATATATGTTTTTAATAAGAGAAATCTCATTAACAAGTCCACAAATAAGATTAATATTTCATCCTATTTAATATTTCTTCAGCCTTGGCCGAATAATATCCGCCATTTTCATCAATTTTCCTGAATTGTTTTGCTGCTTTATCGTTCTTATCAGTCATAAGGTAACAGAATCCCAGGTACCACTCGGCTTGTTCTATATATAAATTATATTTATGATCGATAATAGTCTGAAACTTTTTATTCGCATTATTATATTCTCTAACTTCCATATGGGATATTCCTGAATAGAGATTAAGGCCGATTCTGGAGTCATCGTCTTTTAATATCTTTTCAAACAGGATCAAAGCATTAAGAAAATCCTTATTTTCATAATACTGCATGGCATGTCTCAGATCCTGATCAACATTAACACTGCCGGCACGAAAATTAAGACTGGCCTCATAAGGATGATAGTAGGTAGCATAAATCTCTTCATTGGTTAAAGATTTATTCATAAATAATAAGAGCAATAAGCTTCCGGCTACTATTATAGAAACAACAGTAGCAAG
>CAZFHF010000473.1:0-2360 GCA_964518655.1 uncultured Bacteroidales bacterium
GAATAGTCTATAATAAAATGAATGTTATAAATA
The DNA here is from genome assembly GCA_964518655.1 of uncultured Bacteroidales bacterium. Taxonomy (GTDB): domain Bacteria; phylum Bacteroidota; class Bacteroidia; order Bacteroidales; family UBA10428. The sequence goes on from CAZFHF010000473.1 coordinate 34, forward strand.
ACTTAATAGATATCAGTTATTTACCCAAAGGTTTATATCTTATTAAGATTGAAACCAGTAAAGACATTACAATACATAAAATTGTAAAATAATAATATGCAATTAAACATTATAAAGCGGATTTTCAGAAAAGTGAATCTGGGAACCTGGGCAGGCAAAAATACGGAATTCTAATTGTCTTTAATAATTTGATATTCAGGTACAATATTCTTCAAATATTCAATAAGCTCCTCTTTTGATAAAGTATAATAGTCCTCTATAAGGCGGGATATCCTTGATAACAGTATTTTACTGTCAAGTTTTTCAACACGGGCAATCTTTATCTTGGGATGATGTGTCGGTATAGTATTTTCATTTTTTGTAAGTAATTCCTCGTGCATCTTTTCACCGGGGCGTAAACCAATAAATACAATCTTTATATCTTCTTCAGGCGTTAGCCCTGAAAGCCTGATCATCTGTTTTGCAAGGTCAATGATTTTTACCTGTTTACCCATATCAAATACAAATATCTCACCTCCCTTACCCATAAATCCTGCTTCAAGAACCAACTGGCAGGCTTCAGGAATAGTCATAAAATAACGGGTGATTTTTGGGTCAGTAACAGTAACAGGCCCACCCTCTTCAATCTGTCTACTGAAAATTGGTACAACAGAACCGTTAGAGCCCAGGACATTGCCAAAACGTGTAATAACAAACTGGGTTTTAGTTCCCTGCTGTTGTGATTTTAATTGGACAATTATCTCGCATACCCTTTTTGATGCGCCCATTATATTTGCAGGATTAACTGCTTTATCAGTGGAGATCATCACAAGTTTCGTCACTTTATATTTAACAGAAAGCTCAGTTATTATTTTTGTGCCAAGGATATTTACGCGTATGGCTTCATGAGGGTTTTTCTCCATAAGGGGCACATGTTTGTATGCTGCTGCATGAAAAACAATCTCAGGATTAAATTCTTTGAAGATTAAATCCATCTTATCCATACTAGTAACATCTGCCAGTATTATTTCAATCTGGCGGGTATTATATTTTTCTATCAGCTCTTTCTCAAGATTAAACATAGGAGTTTCCGATTGATCCACAAGTATCAGTTTCTTAATTTCAAAACGTGTAAGCTGGCGAACAATTTCAGACCCAATAGAACCTGCGGCACCGGTTACAAGAATAGTCCTGTTATTCAACCCATTTCCAATATTTTCCATATTAAGCTGTATTGGGTCCCTTCCCAGAAGATCTTCAAGTTTTACATTTTTGATCTGATTCATCTGTAACTGCCCGTTCAGCCATTTATCTACAGCAGGTGTTTCCAATATTTCGAGTCCCCAATTTAAAGCCTGATTAATAATCTCGCTTTTTTCTTTTGGCGATATATTCCTGGTAGCAAAAATAAGCGTCTTGATTTTACGTTTTTGCAGGAAAGATTTTGAGAGTATCTTTGTGCTGTATACAGGAAAGCCTGTTAGCTTTTTACCCTGAAGCTTTTTATTGTTGTCAAGGAAACAGTCAATCTGGTAGCAGCTTTGTACGTCACTCTGAATAACACGCTTGACAATAACTCCCATATCACCGGCACCATAAATCAGTACCTTCTTGTTTTTTTCAAAGGATTTTGTGATTACCAGATAGACTAGTTTTATCATTATCCTTACAATTACAAGCAAGACAGTAATTGAAACATAATGAATAAGAATAATGGATATAGGGACTATAAAATATATATTCCAGTGCACATGCCTGCCTATTATGGAAAGACATAGTAATATTCCTGAAGAGAAAGTTGTTGTTATTATTATATTAAATATATCAATTATGGTTGTATGCCGGATCAAACCTGAATAGGTAGAGAATACTATAGAAAACACGGCATAAATAGTAACTGTTAGCAACCCGTGGTAAAAGGTATGCATGTGATTAAACTCATCAAGCATGAAATTAAAGCGTAACAGGTAAGCAATTAAGAAAGTGATGAAAACAGAAAAAACATCAAAGCCAAAAACTGCCCACCTGGGTATGGAATACTTGTTTATAAGTTCCCTGATTTTTTCCTGCAACCGTTCAATAAGATTTATATTTCCTTTATCCATTTTGAAGTTAGTAACTGAAATGAGAATTATTATGAATAACGCTTCTCAGCAAATTTAAATCTAATATAATATATTTCGCTCGTGATAAACAAATTAATTTTATGTCAGCAGTTTTTTTATTGTCTGGCAGATAAATTTCAGCTCATTCTTTTTCAGATCCGGATAAATAGGAAGTGATACAGTACCTTTCCATATTTTTTCTGTATTGGGAAAATCCCCGGATTTTAAATTATACGCTTCTTT
>CAZFHF010000474.1:0-2350 GCA_964518655.1 uncultured Bacteroidales bacterium
ATCTGTATTTGTTACCGCTCCTATAATTATCAATTGTTTCACCGTTATAAAATTCCTGAAATCCGTCATTAATGCGGGCTTCGTTATAAAGAGTCATGTATTCCGCCGATCCGAGGTATTCCGGGAATAATTTTGGAAATGCAAGGCCGGTATTGACTCTTACATTTATATTCCTGTTGTACTCTTCACCTCTTTTTGTTGTAATCAATATTACCCCTTTTGCTGCATAGCTGCCGTAAAGTGCTACCGCGTTTACACCCTTAAGAATTGTTATTTGTTCAACCTCTTCAAGCCTGATATCACTAAAATTGCGCGGAATGCCATCAATCATTACCAGAGCGTTCTCCATGCCCCAAATGTTATTGTACCATAACAAACCCCCAACCCTGCCGGCCATTCCTTCCGTAACACCATAGTTATAATCCTTGTTAATATATTCACCGGGATTCAACACACTTATGGCACCCGGCAGGTCCCTTTTTTCAATCTTTTTATAGGCAACGTTTACCGTTGGCCCCACAGTGTCTTTTTCAAGAATTATTTTCTCAAGCCCGGGTTCAGCTATCACATCCCGGGATTTAAATCCTTTTGCACTAACAAATAATACAGAATTAACCGGTACAATGATGGTGAACCGTCCCGACAGATTCGTGTATTTTATGACTTTACCTTCATCTCCATATATAGAAGCATCGGCAACCGGATTACCCTCCTGGTCATATACCAGGGATTCCAGGGTAATTTCATTATTGTCTTGCCCTCTTAACTCAGCTGAGAAAATAGAGAGTATCACGCAAGAGAGTATTAATACTTTATAATATTTCATTTTTATCTCGTATTAAATTATGAAATTATTTACCATCCCGGATTTTGTCCGAATTCCGGATATATGTTCACCTGGTCCGTCGGCAAGGGGAACCAGTAATGTTTATCTTCAATCACACGTGTTACAATAAGCTTTTCAACCATGTTAATGGGCTTGCCGTCAGGGCCCCGGTTAAAATTAATGGCCGTTTTTTCCCTGTATTTATTTTCTCCTGCAATCATCCACCTGCGTAAATCACAAAAGCGGATATTGGCTTCACACATGAGCTCAACGGCCCTTTCCCTTATTAACTCGCTCATAAAAGCTTCTTTGGAACCAAGGTACCTTGCATCCACACCTGGAACATTAGCCCTGGCCCTGACAATATTCACGGCATCTTCTGCTGTTAAGACATAACCGGCATTTCCCGGGTAGCTTCTTTGCGGTGCTCCATAACCGTATAATACGGCTTCCGCATACATATAATAAACATCTGCCAGGCGCATATAGCCAGGTAACATTAACTTATTTGGAACATTATCCACAACATTGCCTTCATTTGGATAAAACTTTTTAAGCAAATAACCGGTACGGCTGCCGCTCAGATCGTCACGATAATTTCCCGTGTTATGAAGATTTGCATAGCGCCTGTAATCATCAGCAGCTGTTCCTCCCTGGATCATTTTTTCGCCATCATAAACAATACTCTTGTAAAAACGGGGGTCGCGACCTGACCATGGATCTGCAGGATCATAACCTGAGCCCTCCGCGTCTATCGGCAAGCCATTGGCCATGCCAAAATTCTTTATATAACTGTGTGTAGGCGATATCATATTGCCATCACCACCTAATACCTGTGGATGATGTAAAGATGTAGTAACATCATACCCTATATTATTATAATAATACCTGGGTGTCATAAGCGATTCAGGGTAGCCGGGAATATCTCCGTTTAACGTATAGAAATTTTCATCATACCTGTCCCATTCAATAAGTTGATAAAATGCTTCTCCCGTATGTGACAAATACAGGCAATTGTAGAATGCTTCGGCCGCCTGTTTGCACAATTCCTCATCATAGGAAGCATTGCCGGTCGACACCTTGTTCATCAAAGGGCTTGCCGCATAAAGCAAATCTTTGCCCAGGTAGGCATAAGCCGTTGATTTGGTTACGCGCTGATCGTTATTTCCCTGGGTTTGCTGCCCCACCACTGTTTTGTCCCAGTCAGCCGGCAACAATTCTGCTGCTTCCTCAAGATCATTGGCCGCAAGAAGGGCTGTTTCCTGGTAGCTTAGCCTGGGAAGGTCCAGCTTTTCAGAACCGAGGACCTTGTCGATATATGGAAGCCCTCCCCAGAAGCTCATTAGTTGAAAATGGAAAAAACCGCGGAAAAACAAAAGCTGCCCCATAATGATATCTTTTTCTTCCTGCGTAGCTTCTATAAGTTTGTCTATATTGGCCAGACCAATATTGGCTTTTCGTATGCCGTACCAGCTTAATGGCCATAATCCTTTCTGCTGCCATTCGTTACCGTTGATGCCGGTA
>CAZFHF010000475.1:0-2345 GCA_964518655.1 uncultured Bacteroidales bacterium
TTACTGCCTCAATACCCCTTTGCAGTGAAGGTGTGAGAAACGCGACTGTCGGGGGAGTACTGATTTTCTTTGCAAATAGATTCCTGTTAATATCATAATCAACAGTCATGCTATTAGGCCGCTTTAACATGAAATCTTTCCTGCTGTCAATGTACTTAACTGACCTGCTATTATCTGCATAACTGAAGGGTAAAGTAAAAAACAGTATATCCTCCTGAATTTCATCATTAACTTTGAATTGCAGATTTATGGATTTGTTGAAATAAACATAATCCTTATCCCTGAAATTCTCACAGGTCAGATAATCACCCTGATTTACCTCCAACTTGTCCTTTTCAAGGACAATAACTGATGATGTATCATTTATCGGTTTAAAATTCTCATCTACCCATTCCACTGAAAGACGCAAAGTAACAGTATTTTCACTCTGAGTGATTTCAGTTGCAGTAACCACACCATATTTACCATCTGAAGTACCTACTATCTGCCTTTTTTCCTGTCCGTGCAGGATAAGGCAAAATGATTGTATTACAAGCAATACAATCAACGGAAAAAAATAACCAGATTTTTTCATTATATTATTTTTTATAACGTAAATTCAAAAGAAACATTTATACCACCTGCCTGGATGATTGTTTTTGCCGGGATTCCAATAGTGCTGACATAATCATCACGATGTTTTGCAGTGTCATATTTTAGATCAGTTAATCCCATAACAATTGCAGGGCCAACATTAAGATGCCCCGTCTTACCCAGTTTAATTCTCATCCCAAATGACATATACGCAGAAATTAGCATAGGATTCACCTCCCAAGTGCTTTCACTGTTAATATTAAGTTCTTCAGTAAAATCATAATCTTCAAGATCATATAATATCACATGATATTCGGGATAGTATCCCATATGATTTGATGAACCCTTGAACTTACACTTTCCTGCAAGCTTATACGATAATTGAACACCCGCACTTATATATGGCTTAATGTTTTTACCATTATTAAGTATAAAATACCCTCCTACGGATAAATCCAGGTAAGACAGGGAATTCCACTCCTCAATGTCAGCCTGTATGTACCTGTAATAATCATCCCCGTCTTTATCGGTTAACAGCTCACTATTACCTTCATTATCAAAATTTTCCAGTTTGAAGTATGATCTGTAATTGCTCATAGATATTCCTGCATAGAAACCGTATGATTTATCCGGCAGGAATAAAAACTGAAGCCCTGCGCTGTATCCTATACCTCCTTTTGCCTGCCAGAAATCATCACCGAAAATATCCTTACTGTATATTCTTGTATATAATGGCCGGCCGAATATACCAATATGGATTACCTCCTCTCTTTCTATTCTTTGTACTACCACTTCCACAGGTTTTTCAAGAACAGGCCTTTCTTTTTGAATACCTGCAATTTTAAAGTCTTTTAGAGTTCTTCCGGATTTCTCAAATTCAATTAAAAAATATAGATCACCAATATTATTCTGTATTTTCTTTGATTTATAAACTCCCATTACCTGCTTCTGAAGCAGAACGCTTACAACATAGTTCTTATTTGTACCATCAATACTAACAGGTTCGCTAATAATTGACACATCCCATGACATATTCAAATCAAGCCCGTCAGGATACCATGTCTGGACTTTAAATATATATTCCATTACAGTAATGCTGGAATCCAATAATCCCTCAGGATCTATGTCATTATAAACATATATGTTTGTAGTATTTTTAAATAGATTTTTAAAGTTATTAACATAAGAGGTGGAAATATTGGCCCCGTTTTCACTGAACTTCCCATACTTCTGGTAGTCTTTAAGCAACTTATTTGTTTCTGTTGTAATTGTTTTTTTTTGCTCAGAATTGAACTCCTGGGATAATATAATATTTGATATTAACAGGACAGGAAGGATGATATAACAGAGTCTGATTCCCATTTTTAAGGGTTATTGTTTGTATTCAGGTATTAATTTATCGTTTTATTAAATTTTAGGTCATGTATTCGCATATTTTTCCATATTTCACTCTCCAATTGCATAACAGTATTATTCTTAAGTTATTCAATTAACACTTTTTTATAATAAGTTTTCTTGTCAAACAATATCTCAATGAAATACAGTCCTTTATTGATATTCTCAAGATAAAACTCCTTATAAAGCGGGCTATTGGTTTTATCGATTATCATATTTTTTATTATCTGCCCGGAAAAGTCACTTATATTATTATCCACCCCGTATTTCAGCAAAGCGTTTAAAATGGAACTGACCTCGCTGTACCGGTCGGCGTTGCTGGCCTGGGCGGCGCGCCTGGCCGGGTCAATAGCCACGAAAATAATGGCCGCCAAAAT
>CAZFHF010000476.1:0-2341 GCA_964518655.1 uncultured Bacteroidales bacterium
TTCTCCTGGCTGTCATTCCTGTATATAGCCTGAGGCGGTCCATATATAATAAAGATCATCCCCCTGTCAGTTTTCCATCCCTGCTTGAAAGAAGTAAAATATAAATTTGCAAAATAAGCCCTGTTATAGTAGATCCTTATCAATTCCCTTGCCCTTTCAATATCACCAGCTTTATCAAGCCAGAAATTATCAACCTCGAGCTTTTTGTTTATAGCAGATTTAAGCCTGTCATATTCAGCTGATATCATCAGATATGCCAGTGGTTCAACAAGCTGTTCCGGATTTTCTATTTTAGGAAAACTATCACCAAAGTTTAAAATCGTAAGTCCATCATCTATGGTTGTGTCTAACTGAAAATGATATAATCCTTCGTATTCGAGCATATAGTTTAGTCCCTCCCTGAAAGGAAGCGTCCATATACTATCCGGTGTTCCCAGAAACTGCCTTTCACGTGCCAGGGAAAAAGTCGGTTTAGGCAACGGACTTTCACCTCCGTAATATGAAACATATATCTCCCGGTATTTATAGTTTCTGTAATGTATCTTAAAAATACTGTTCCCCAAAACATAAGGAGCAAAGTATGGAATCTCCTGATCAATACTTAATAACATGAAATTCTGCTGAGAAAACTCAGTTCTTTTATCAACCATTATAAATTTCTGGTCTTTATCTTTCCTTACCAAATCAGTAGCTTTAACCTTTAATTCATAAATCTTTCCTTTCTCAGCTTTCAATGGGATCCTGGTAAAGAAAGTTTTTTGAATCCCTTCCCTCTCAAACGTATAACTATATTTTCCGCTATCAGCAAGAATATTATTTTCATTATCCCTGATTTCCGTTAATTCATAATAAACATCTACCTTGCCAAGATACTTCCCTTCTTTGTTAGCCTGTGAATATAATAATTCAACCGGAAACATCTTGATCAACAGCTCTGATGAACTGTCAGAAGCATGATAAACAGTATAAGCAGGATGTATCCTTGAAGTTCCGGGATTGTACATATTTGCAAAATTCCTGTCAACTACAACTTTTTGATGACTTTTACAGGAGAAGACAAGTAATGTGATTACAATCATTTGATATAACAGCCTGTTCATAAAACTTGTAAAATATCCTTAATTTGAAAAAGTTAATACCATTAAAGTTAAATAATTTCTTTTATTTAAAAATAATTATGGCATACTCCGGGACAGACCCTCATAATTATTTCATGGAATGATCAGAACCTCCGTGCTGAATGCCTGATTCAATTTTTGTTTTTCACTTCATTAACTATTACAGATATTATGGAATATTTTTGACCGGTAAAATATTTATAATAATCAAATTTTTTTAGTAATTTGGTTTTAAATAACGACCCTAAGATATATTTATTTGTTTATGAGTAATTTTTTTCAAAGCGCTTTTGAGTTTTTTTTCCTTATCGGTTATGTAATTCTCTATATAGTATCAATAATAATTTTACGCCCGTTCCGGCTGCACCGGAAAAGAAAAAAATCAACAATCTCACTTAAAGTGAGTTACCTTCTCTACCTTGCAGCATTTTTATTCTTTACTTATTGCTTGTTATTTGGAAATAAGGAGATTAGTGAAGATAACGTCCCCTATGAAACGCTGTTTAATATCCACTTCCTTATCTTCCTTACTGCGACAATCATTCCAAATATCGGAATAATGGTAAGAAAAAAAATTAAGAAAAACAGAATTGAATATAATGTTATGTTTACATTAATAAATACTCTTTATTTCATATACCTTACTTATCTGTGTTTGTCAAAACAATGGGCACTGCTATAACATAATATACCTGGCAACAGAATCACATAATATCAGGTTAGGAACACTTTAAAGAAATATTTCTAGGAAACCAGGCTGAAAACAGCGAAATTTGCCTTCAACTATTAATCATAACTAAAAATGGATAATTCTGATATTTACAGGATCAGTAATAAAATAGAAATACCAAAAACTTTTAAAACATTTGTTAGTGAGGAGTATTTACAGAAATGTATTTCCTGTGATAAATACCTGTTAAACGCCGCTTCCCAATATGTCATTGAAAAGGCAATTAAGGACAATTATATTGAATTCGAGTATGCAATGTGTATTGATTGTGCTGAAAAGATGAGAAAAAGATTGTCACAGGAATCTCTTGAAAGAATTGACAAATACTTTGAAGAAAATGTTAATCTGCCTGATAAAATAACCCATTTCCTGGAAAATAACTGTACAAATGCAGATGAGTATTTATCCAAATGTTTGATAAGCGGAACATCAATAAATGACTTGAAAGAATATCAGATTTTTGCTCTTTGTGAGGGTAAAGAACTCCTGTTGT
>CAZFHF010000477.1:0-2341 GCA_964518655.1 uncultured Bacteroidales bacterium
CGGTAACAGCATCAATGGTAAATGCCAATGAATCGGGTGCTTCCTGGACTATGTCATCTGTAAATCTCTCTTTAACGAGAAAAACATAATTGCCTTCATCAAGATTGGAATAGACTTTATTATTGACACTCAATTGCCATTGTGAAAATACCTCATCATAACCCAGTAACATGTAAGAATAATAGCTATTAGGATTTGATCCGGTCCATGTAAAGTTAATTCCTGTGGTACTTAAAACAGCCCCCTGGGTTATCGTGTTTGAAATAATTGCCTCAGGCAACTGGAAATTCTCATTCAGAGGATCGTAAGGATTATCGTAAATCGGTTTCTCTACATCTTCGCAACCAGCTAATATAAGAACAATAAACACTGAAATAAGAATAGGATATAAAATAAAACCCAGAAGATCAGAATTTTTTGTTTTTTCAGATATTATATTGTTTAATAACTTCAACACACAAAACTGTTATTACAGATTCAGTACAATAATTGCTAAAAGAATTTAAAATTAAATAAAAATCCAGATAAAACCTCTAATAAGTAAAATCAGAGAGCCCTATAATATGACCATCATCGAACTTATCCGGTTGCCAGCTTCTTACATAGATAACCGGATCGGCATTCTCTTTAATATCAACCATTAGGAAAAGATATCCCTGGTCAGAATAACTTGATGAAAAATAGTTCTGTTTAATATTTATACCGTAAACATCCGACTGGTTATCCCGCTTCCTTATTTCATTATCTTCAAACCTGATATTAATGAATTCATTATTGTCAAAAACACGCCTCAGCCTGTACATATACTGATCTTTTGTATACTTTGTAAGAGTATAGTTCTTACCCATGTGGGAATATATATTATCGTCGGGCCTTGTTGATTTCTCTATTCTTTTTCCTATGATTATAAGAGCATTATCGGAGAATATCTTATTTATATAATCATATCTTTTAAGAGCATATGCTGTTTTATAGTTTTCGAGAAAATTAATTATGAGCCACTTGCTGTCTTCGGGCCATCGTCTCTGCGACAGGACATCCACCACAGCTTTCTGGTCGAGCGAAAATGAGATATTATTTATTCTGCCCTGTTCATCAAGTTCCAGACTGAGTGTTTCCACAAACTCTGATTTACTGTTCGGGAAATTGAATTTTACATCAATTCCTCTTACATAGTTATAATTTGAGGTTACGAAAGTCTGATAAGCAGGAGCTGCCTCGAAGAAGGAAGCATTTCCATAAAGCAGCATATGACGGTAAACCTCAAATCCCTCATTTGTAAAGAGCTCTTCATCATATGTCTCATTACGGGACTTAACAAAACGGATAAGTTTATTTACAACCGGGGCATATGTCTCTGATACAAATGGTTTCTGCATAGTCGGTGCCTCTTCACTTTTTAGCTCAGCACCAAGTATTGCCTTTGTTTCCAGTTCGGGACGATCGAGATTTGAAACCATATAATTAAGAAATCCGTCGTATGTCGCATTCTTGAGGTATTTGTACTCCAGCTTTATCTGAAGCTGATCAACAGGAATGTCATAGTACAGATCAATATATCCGATGCCGTCACTTGTTGTATTAAGATTTGACCATGATACACCAGTCCAGTACTCGTACCCGATATATGGAATAACATCATCATTATAATGAAATTCAATCTTATACCTTTTTAAGCTCTGGTAACTGCTTGAATCCACCACATAAGTTTTAATGGAATTTATTATCGAACCAAGTTTCGATTCCAGGGAATTTATACTTATCAGTTCTTCGTCTGTATTACCATGATTATCAGCAGGATATCCTGCCCGTAATGCATAAGTCCAGTATAGATATTTAATTGCATCACCTATTTCGTTCTTTTTTTCTGCATCAAGAGCAGATTCGTACATTGATGATATTTTTGCCTTTTTAAGCTCAAAATGGTTTATAATCTCACTTTCAGGAATATACCTGAAAGAAATATATTTCCCGTCCTTTTCATAAATCCTTCTTGCCATAATCGGCAATAGCCCCTCAATATATTTTAATGTGCCAATATTGACTCTTATATTCGGGTCTGTCACATAACCGGAAATATCTTTTTCAGATCCTCCTGAATAATGTGAAGTCAACTTTATAATAATCTCATCCCTTGCAATTTTATCGGCTTCTTCTATTGATTTACCCTGGCCTTCGGCCCAGAAATATCCCATAGTATTTTTGATGTCGTCGATGAATGATATTATTGATTTACTGCTCAGTGAACTGTTTTCATGATCAACAGGAGTTTCTACCTGAGTGAATGTAACCTCATCAAAGCTCTGGTTGAAATAGAAATCAGCTTCAAGGGATGTTGATT
>CAZFHF010000478.1:0-272 GCA_964518655.1 uncultured Bacteroidales bacterium
TCTTTTTTCTAATATTTTCCAGTCAGTTTCGCCTAATGTACATTCATAACATGGTGGTGAACCAGGCATAAATACACGTGCAACACCATTTATACCCTCAATTGCACCATCTACCCAAGGGCGATTCATTTTCCAAGCTGCACGATTTATCCAAAGACGAGCCTCTCTATTATCCAATGCACCTATAATCACATCAGCCCAACCGAAAATGCCTAATCCAATTTCGTACATGATGTTTCCCGCCCGCGAAAAGCAACACCGATTACCCTATC
>CAZFHF010000478.1:282-2341 GCA_964518655.1 uncultured Bacteroidales bacterium
AGTGATAGCAATGATCTTACAGTCAGGATATATACCTTTAGTGTTTTTTGCGGCTACTTCCGCTTTGCTACTCCCGATATCAGATTCCCTAAAAAGAATGCTTCTTGAAAGGTTAGATTCCTCTATTGTGTCTAAATCAACGATGATGATATTTCCTACCCCCAGTAAGGCAAGGTTTTTTAAAATCTCATTTCCTAATGCACCAGCACCAACAACAAGTATCTTGGCGTTTTTTAATATTTTTTGATCCCACCATTTAATAAGATCAAAACGGCTGAATCGTCCTTCTTCCAAATCACTTGATTTTATTGATATTGTATTATTGCTAACAGTCATTTGTAACGCCTGCTGTAATCTCAGGCTGCAATCTAAGAATATCCCCATCCTTTACATCTGCCGATGACAAGGACTGTTGATCCTGTAACTGCCTGCCAGAATTCTTGTGGTGAAATTTGTAACTGAGGGGTGCGCCATCGGGGCCAAGTTTAGGAAGACTTAAACGTTCTATAAGTATGCTAATCAGTTTATTAACTGGCGCATCATCAGGTAATTCAACGGGGACTTTTTTATTTTCAGTTGAGTCGAATACAGTAACATTTATCATTGCCATTTTAAATAATCCTCCTTTATCATTCAGATTAATTTAAACAACTTGTTTTATTTCTTATTATCAGTTGCTAACATTACTATTATTAATTGAAAATAAAGAAATCAGATTAGCCCCAATATCAGTTAAAGACCAATTTTCTTTCTTGATAAGTGCATCTGCACGAACTGCAAAGTTAAGATTCTCTGCATTTGGTTTTTTGGTCTTATCTAAAGCGCTTTGAACAATGCCTATTAAATTCCCATATTCATCATATACGGGCCCGCCACTATTTCCAGGGCTAACAGGTGCAGATATTTGTATAAACTTTTCATTACGTTTTTGAGAAACAAGCCCATTGGATATTGAAAATGCCAAACCTTCTGGATGGCCAATTACAAATACTGATTCGCCAACTTCAATAGTATTGTAATTACGAACGGGTTGTAGAAATTTTATATTATCTCTTGTTTTGTTTATCCATAATAATGATAGGTCAAGTGTTTTATGCATACCAACAACTTTTGCAATTGCTTGTTGCCCGTCATGAAGTGATATGGGCACAATCTGATTTTCATTTTGATAATCAGAAATTGCATCAATTACATGTTTACTGGACATGATTAAACATTCTTCTTTTAATATGGCTATAATTACTCCCGCACCGTAAACTCTATCATTATTTAATATTCCTTCCATTCCAGTAGTATGAATGGCAATAACCATTGGTGAAAATACAGTAGCAATATCTGTACCAAAAAATGGAGAATCTGATGGTAATTTGGGAATTGTTTTTATAGAAATAGGTGTATCTAAAAATAATGGTTTTTGAATTTTCTCAGTAACATCATTAGGAAGTAATGCTAATAAAAAAATCCATATTATACCGCTTATAATGAGCAATAAACAGTAGTGCAATGTATATGAATATTTAACTGATAAGTTTTTACGTCTATTAAGTATAAGACTGATAATAATTATTAAAAAAAGAATTGGTGGTATCAATACAAAAAGACACGATAATAAACGCCACCATAGAGGTACAGATTGATTATGCAATATTGGCTCGTTTATATTTTTGCTTTTATCAATTTCATCAGATGTGATTATTATTTTATTCAATTATTGCCTCTGGATGATACATATTATTATTAACGTAGAACATGGATTATATTGATCCGCATAAGATGTGGGGTTGTGTTTTTCTGTCCACATAACGCGCCTTGTGTCAGATCAATTCTTGAATACCCACAAGAAACAAAAGCCTCCAGAAGATATAACAATCCTCGGAGACTTTATATCAGCACCTTCTGCATACCGTCTTCCCATAACTCCCCCCGGAAGGTTGAAGGTTAGGTTGTTTATGACCCCGCGGCCGCAGCAGGCCCCCGACTCCTGTCGGGGGAAATTCTTGACATGAATCAATGTAACCTGCTGCTGCGGGATGTCGCGATGTTAAAAGGAGCCTCCAGC
>CAZFHF010000479.1:0-2336 GCA_964518655.1 uncultured Bacteroidales bacterium
CAGTATTTGAATCAAGATTCATCTTACTTGCAACAATTTCAAGTTGCTTTTTGGCCATTTCAAATGGATTCATAATGCTTTTTAAATAATGTTCATAAAAAATAAAATATTGAATAATAAAAACAGTAAACTGTTAAATAATATTTCCAATTAAGTTAGTTATTTTTTCCCGTTTTTCAATATCTTATTTTTTAACATGCTCATATCTTTCTTTAAATGAGCCACTGTCTTCAGTAATTCATCCTGGGGAAGCAAAGGCTCAGGAATTTCAGAGCTTATAAAATGAACAAACTTCCATACTTCCTTAACCTCATTTACAGGCAGTAAATAAGGCTCATATACGGGATTCAGGGAGTAAAGCTTAAGACTGCTTTCTTCTTTAATAAGGTTTTCAACTATCTTAAAAACAATGCCTTCATCAAGCGTGAGTATAATATACCCGTGGCCATTGATAATGTTATTCCAGTCCTGTACAAATTCACCTGTCACCCATGCTCCATGAGGTATGGGTAACATTGAATCACCGTTTAACTGGAAAGTGCGGAATTTTTTTTGCTTTGATAAAAAAGGCAACTGGAATACGGGCAGTTCTTTGATATATTCAGGATCTGCAAAACCTGTTGCATAACCTGCCTTGGCCTTTTCAGGTACAAGTTCAATATTTTCTTCATTCTGGTTATTTACAGTGGTTGCCAGGACCCTGATATTGCTGCCTTTAAGGTAAATATCGCCTCCCCTTTCCAGCTGTGATAACTGGCTTTCGGATATGGTACCAAGATCAACCATCACCAGCGTATCAATAGCAATTCCAAAATATTTTGAAAATGCTATCAATGCATGGACAGTAGGAAGGCTGACCTCATTTTCATACCCGCTGAGGGTGGAACGTTTCATTTTAAGCGCATGAGCCACCTCATCCTGAGTGCGGCCCTTTCGCCTGCGCATTAGTTTAATGTTGCTGCTGAAATACATGATTCAGATATTATAAAATTTCATTGTACAAATATAGTAAATAATCAAAAAAATGATTATATTATAATCTCATAATATGATTATATTATAATCAAATATAGTACAATTAACTGAAAAACAAAAATTTTATTAAAAAATTATAATAATAACCGGCTAACACATATACTAAAGGCTAAAATCTTAATAATTAACACCTTATGAAATGCTTAACAGTGAGGGAAGAAATATTGTACACCTGGATTTGGATACATTTTTTGTATCTGTAGAGCGGCTGATAAACAGTAAGCTTAACGGGAAACCGGTAATTATTGGCGGCCCTTCCGGGCGGAGTGTAGTGGCCAGCTGCAGTTATGAAGCAAGGCAATTTGGTGTGCATTCGGCTATGCCTGTGAAAACAGCGCGCATACTTTGCTCCGATGCTATTATCGTCAGGGGGGACGTTGAAGTATACAGCAAGTATTCGAAGATAGTTACAGAGATTATTGCAGAGAGGGCGCCTGTATACGAAAAAACTTCTATTGATGAGCACTACATTGATATTACCGGGATGGATAAATTTTTTGGCTGCCTGAAATGGACAAAGGAACTGCGGCAGGCCATCATTAAAAACACAGGCCTTCCTATATCTTTCGGGTTATCTGTAAATAAGACAGTATCAAAAATAGCAACAGGTGAAGCCAAGCCCAACGGAGAAAAGGAAGTCCCGGGCATACTTGTAAAGCCTTTTTTAAATCCGCTGCCCATAAAAAAAATTCCTATGATTGGGGATAAAACCTACCATCTGCTCCGGTCCATGGGAATCGTAACTATAGGTACGCTGAGCATGATTCCCCCTGAAATGATGGAGAAGGTGCTGGGGAAAAACGGTATTGAAATATGGAAAAAGGCAAACGGGATCGACTCCACCCCGGTTAAACCATATTCGGAACGAAAATCAATAAGCACTGAAACCACCTTTGATGAGGACACTACTGATATTGTAAAACTTAATGAAATACTGGCAGGCATGGTGGAAAAGATTGCATTTGAGCTAAGGCTGAAACAACGCATTACCTCGTGTGTAACTGTAAAGATCCGCTATTCGAACTTTGACACACACACCCTGCAAAAGCGTATTCCCTATACCTCATTTGATCACAAACTGATCGAAGCAGCCAGGGATTTATTTCAGAAACTCTATCAAAGAAGAATGCTTATACGGCTTATTGGTGTAAAATTCAGCCACCTGGTACAGGGAACCCCTCAGCTGAACCTGTTCGAGGACACCCCGAAAACAGTGAACCTCTACCAGGCAATGGATAAACTAAGAAAGAAGTATGGACGGGAATCTGTCAGGAGAGCGATAGGATTGCAGATTTAGCAAT
>CAZFHF010000480.1:0-2334 GCA_964518655.1 uncultured Bacteroidales bacterium
AATAAATGGGACCTTGTAAGCAAGACCACTGATACCAGCATACAATTCCTGGCCGGGATAAAAGCTAAGATTGCCCCGTTCCAGGATATACCTGTTATTTTTACTTCGGCAATTACCAAACAAAGGATCCATAAGGTGCTTGAGGTTGCGGTACAGGTATATGAGAACAGGAAACAGCGGATCTCAACATCTAAGCTGAATAAAATGATGGCAGAGGTGATTGACAGTTATCCCCCGCCTTCAATAAAGGGCAAGCATATAAAGATCAAATATGTCACTCAGCTGCCGACCCATGCTCCGTCATTTGCATTTTTTTGTAATTTGCCTCAATATATTAAGGAGCCATATAAGAGATACCTTGAGAATAAGTTGAGGGAAAATTTCAATTTCACAGGTGTTCCTGTTCAGATTTTCTTCAGAAAGAAGTAATTTTAAGGCTGGATAAATCAGGGGTGAAGTAATGTTTAAGTTGTTTTGTTATGATTAGAATCTTTATAGTAATTATATTTATCGGGTTTATTGCCTTAATGGCATGTGAGAAAATAGAACCGGCCGATCCGGTACCTGAGATTGGCTTTAAGGATCTTAAAGTAACCAATGGATTTGACACTATAGGAAGCCAGGTGAATGCTACAAAAAACTGCGAATTATTATTTTCATTTATTGACGGGGATGGCGATATCGGGTTAATAAGAACAGTTTATGATTCCGTTGAACCTGAAAATCTGTTTATTATACCCTTTAATAAACGGGATGGTGCCTATTTCCGTGAGGAGGATCTGGACACACTGACATTCTGGATAAAGCATGATTCAAAGATGGAACGTGTGGGACAAAACAAGACTTTGAAGGGGGATATAAAGGTTAAGTTCGACTATTACCTCAACTTTATTGAAGACTACGATACCCTGAAATTTGATTTTTACTTAATTGACAGGGCGGGTCATCAAAGTAATGTTGAGTCAACTGATGATGCAGCGTTTAACTAAACAGCTATTTATCCTTATCTTTATTTTCCGGCCTGGGTAATAATACTTTTCTTGACAGCCTGAAGAAACCTGATTTCTTATCAATATCAATAAGCTTAACCTCAACGTCCTGCCCTTCTTTCAGTTCATCTTCAACAGCGTTTATTCTTTTCCATGCTATTTCGGAAATATGCAGCAGGCCTTCTTTTCCCGGCATAAATTCCACAAAGGCACCAAAACTGACTATTGATTTTATTATGCCTTTATATACCTTGCCAATCTCAGGGACTTCTACTATCGCCATTATTCTTTTTATGGCAGCATCAATTGACTCTTTATTTTCTGCCGAGACATCAACCATCCCGACACCATTTTCTTCTTCAATCAGTATTGTTGCACCTGTATCTTCCTGTATCTTTTGTATTATTTTTCCTCCGGGCCCTATTAATGCACCAATCATTTCCTTAGGTATTGTAAGCTGGACAATTCTTGGCACGTGTGGTTTATAATCTGCCCTTGGTTCAGGTATTGTTTCAATTAGTTTTTCAAGTATTTTCAGGCGGCCAACCTTTGCTTGCTCGAGAGCCTGCTTTAATATATCATATGATAATCCCTCAACTTTGATATCCATCTGGGTAGCAGTAATTCCGTCTTTTGTCCCTGCTACCTTAAAATCCATATCACCAAGGTGGTCTTCATCACCCAGGATATCAGACAGTATCGCTGTCTTACCGGAACTGCTGTCAGTGATCAAACCCATAGCTATACCTGACACAGGCTTTTTTATTTTTACTCCTGAGTCCATTAATGCCAGTGTTCCAGCGCATACGGTGGCCATTGATGATGATCCGTTGGATTCGAGTATATCAGATACCACACGTATAGCATAAGGATTATCTTCAGGTATCATTCTTTTGAGGGCACGGTGAGCCAGGTTTCCGTGTCCTATTTCCCTTCTGCTGATGCCTCTGAGCGGGCGTGCTTCTCCGGTTGAGAACGGGGGGAAGTTATAATGCAGTACAAACTTATCAGTACCCTGTATAAGCACCTCATCAATAACTTTTTCATCGAGCTTGGTTCCAAGAGTTATTGTTGCAATAGATTGTGTTTCACCTCTTGTAAATACTGATGATCCGTGTGCAGCAGGCAGATAATCCACCTCACACCATATCGGCCTGATCTCATCCGGCTTTCTTCCGTCGATCCTTATATTCTCTTTAAGGATTAATTTACGTACCGCTTCTTTTTCAACTTCCTGGAAGTACTTTTTTATTAAAAATTCCTTGCTTTCATCTTCTTCTGCATACTGGTCTATTAATTCCTGCTGAAGCTCTTGATATGCATTATGACGTTCGCGTTTGCCGGG
>CAZFHF010000481.1:0-2331 GCA_964518655.1 uncultured Bacteroidales bacterium
GCACCTTGTTATTTGAAGGCGCAAATATTAAATATGATTTTAAAGATGAATAAACTTAATTTTTATTGAAATGAAAAAATTCGTTATTATAATTTTCGTTTTTTCATACGGATTAAACCTGTTTTCTCAAATGGAACTTACAAAATATATTGAAATCGATTTTGAAGAAGACACATTTGATCAGTACATTAGTTTCGATACTTCGGCAAATAACATCTGGCAGACAGGAACACCACAAAAAACTTTTATCAGTTCCGGTCTTTGGGATTCAAAAAGATGCCTAATAACAGACACAGTAAATAATTATCCGAAAAATAACTATTCAGCATTCACTGTATCTGTCCATTGGCCGAAGATAGAAGAAATTGATACACCAATAATAAATTTTATTTTTTACCATAAGTTTGATACTGATTCTGCAATGGATGGCGGCAAAATTGAGGTTTCATTTGATGGTCAGGATTGGTATGATGTTTGGAGTTGGAGCCTCTAATCCCTTGTGGGTGATTATGAAGGTTACGGGAACTGGTATATCTATGACACGGTAAAAAGTCTAAGTTCCGCAGGATTTTCAGGTAATATAAACACCTGGAGAAAAACCATTCCAAATAATGCATATGAAGAGCTTATGTTAGGGTTTGATTATCCTTATGATTATGATACGGTGTCGTTTTATGTAAAATTTGTGTTTGCAAGCTACAGCATTGATAACAACAAAGAAGGCTGGGCAATTGATAATATAGGTATTTATTATACGCAGAAATTGCCAGTTGATAATATTAAAATTCAAAATAATGAGAGTTATCTGCTTTACCCTAATCCTGCAGATGGCTTTTTAAACCTGCAAACAGGAGAATCACTATTTCAAAGTGAAATAAGTTATAAAATAATAAATATCCGCGGACAAGTTATAGAAGAAAAAAGTATTAATAACTTTCAGGATAATTTACTCAAAATAAATCTGAATAATTATAAGCCTGGCATCTACTTTTTAATGCTTTCGGACAAAAAGAGAAATATGTAAGAAAGTTTTTTATTAAATGATATGAGCCTATTAAAAATTAGTGATATTTCGGGCTACGGTTGATACTTTTCAGAGTCCTTTTAGTTTGAATAATAATGCAAGATCCAGAATAAACTGGTTCGATTTCTGTCCCTTCGGGATCACAAAACACCTTATGAAGCTTTAAGAGAGTATTAACATATTGTCCAGTTAAAGTTGAAGTATTACATGGTTAAAAAACAAGGTCAATAGTTCTTTGCGTAATTTTATGAGATTAATCAATACTTCATTGATTTTTATTAATGTTGCATTATTATAATTAATAAAGCTATAGTTATTTGTAATAATTGTTTTTTAAATCAATGCTTTCATGGATGTATATTATTTTTAATTAAATTCCCATATTTAAGAAGGTGACAATATATATGGAAAAGTTATTAAATATTTTATTTATATGCTTTTTGATATGTCATATAACAAAGGCACAAAGTTATAGCATTTACGGTACAGTAAAAGATAAAACTTCTGGAGAACTGCTGATTGGTGCGACGATTTTTGTTGAAGAAAAAAATTCAGGAACAGTAACTAATAATTATGGATTTTATTCAATAACACTTACTAAAGGAGAATATACAATATCTTACTCTTTTCTGGGATATATTTCTACTAGTAAGACAATAAATTTATCAGATAATCTTGCAATTAATATTGAATTACAAACAAAGGCAGCTGAAATAAATGAAGTAGTTATATATTCTGAAAGACAAAATAAAAATATTATTAATATTAATTTAAGCAGTCAGGAAATAAATATTGAAAAAATAAAGTCCATTCCTGCAATTGCAGGAGAGGTAGATATTATTAAGAGTTTACAATTATTGCCCGGAATTCAAACATCGAATGAAGGAACTACTAATTTATCAATTCGTGGAGGTTCTTTCGACCAAAACCTGATTTTATTGGATGAAGCACCTGTATATAATCCTGTTCATGCTTTAAGTTTTTTCTCATCTTTCAATCCTGATGCAATTAAAAATGTAGAAGTCTATAAAGGCGGGTTTCCTTCAAATTACGGAGGAAGGTTATCTTCAGTTATTGATATCAGAATGAAAGAAGGTAATAATAAGACAACTTCAGTTAAAGGGGGAATAGGATTAATTGCCAGCCGATTAACAATAGAAAGTCCAATTATAAAAGACAAATCATCTTTTATGTTATCGGGTCGATATAGTTATTTAGGATTAACTTTAAATTCTTTGGGCTCATTAGGACAATCTTTAGGGATAGCGAGCCTTAATAATTTTAAAAATAATAATGAAATTTATTTT
>CAZFHF010000482.1:0-2317 GCA_964518655.1 uncultured Bacteroidales bacterium
CCAATAACAGGGGCATTAAAATACTGCCCTCTGATCAATGGCCTTTCGCCATATTGTTCTCTGTTAAGGTATGATAATAAGGAAAAAACATTATCCGGATTGTTTTCATCCATGGGAGGATTTGCCAGAGATCGGATTACTATAGTTGCATATGTTGAATATCCAATGATTATTACAGTAAAGCACGTTAATACCAGGCTGTAAATATGATTGAATTTTTTCCGGAGATCGTTTTTATCTTTTCCCTGCAGGAATGAATGCCATAATATAAGGCCAGGGATAAATGCCAAATAGCCTATTACAAGTGTTTTAACAAGGTCTCTTTTTGTTATGAAATATAATATTATAAATATTATACTTATTATCAATCCTATTGTTAGTGTCCATATAGCAAGGTTCAGGGCAATAAAACTTACAAGGTATAAAATTTCAGATTGCATCCCGACTGACCGGGTTGCTTTAAGTCCTGAGAAAATAAATATAACAAGAAGGGCCAGAAATATAATTACGCCGGAATTGTAAGGCATTCCCCACTTATTTACGCATAACACTTCATGATATGAAGCAAATTGCACAATACGCTGTATTATACCATACTGGATAAAGATAAGAATAAGAAATGACACTAAAAGAGCAGCAATCACTCCGGCTGGCGTCACTTTGTATTTTCTGAAGTAGTATACAAAAACGATGGCCGGTATAGTCAATAGATTAAGGAGGTGTACACCAATAGACAGTCCCATGAGATAAGCAATTAATACCAGCCAGCGGTTAGCATGTTTTTCATCAGCAACATTCTCCCACTTAAGTAGAGCCCAGAATGCTATTGCTGTAAACAGGGATGAGCTGGCGTATACTTCTGCTTCCACCGCAGAAAACCAGAATGAATCGGAGAATGTATAAGCCAGTGAACCTACCAGGCCGCTGCCAATAACAGCAATAATTTTAGGTGATGTATAATCATTATCCCGGATGGCAATTTTTTTTGCCAGATGAGTAATGGTCCAGAACAGGAATAATATTGTAAAAGCACTTACAAGGGCTGAGAGAGAATTAATCATCATTGCCGCCTTTGTGACATCACCGCCGGCAAATAATGAAAAGATCCTGGAAATGAGCATAAAAAGGGGTGCTCCGGGGGGATGGCCTACCTGCAATTTATATGCACTTGCAATAAACTCACCGCAATCCCACAGGCTTGTTGTCGGCTCAATGGTCGAAAGATATACAAACGCAGCAATTAAAAAGGTAATCCATCCGGCAATATTATTATACTGTGTGTATTTTTTTTCCATCAGGTATGGTCTTTTTTATCAGGGAAATTAAAATTTTGATAAATATAAGTGAAATTTGGCAGTGCAAATTCATATTTTAACAATTTTCTTGGTATTCCCGGATAGAGATAAAAAAAACGCTCCGGATTACCGAAGCGTTAATCATTAAATATTAAGTGGATTTCTAATTAAACCATCCGAATTTAAAGGACAGGAAAACCCCGGGATATATAAAATCAGTATCAGAGTACCCTTCTTCATCAACAAAAGTTACAAAACGGTAATTTCCTCCTGCTGCTATTTTGAAATATTGTGTTACATTCATCTCCAGTTCCAGAGTAGGATTAACGACAAAGATATTATCACCGGAACTTATTTTTTCGCCGGTGGGCTCTCTTTCTGAAATTTCGCCCCAGCCTAATTGCACATGCAGCACAGGGTGGATTATCCTGTTTGACATGAAGTTATAACCCAGCCAGAAACCACCGTGTGCGAATCCCAGTTCTCTGTCAGTATCCTGAAAAGGTATGCTGTTTGTTAGCCCCAGTCCATAGCCACCAAAGAAGAAGTCATTTATTAGCACACCTCCGCCACCACCCATAAGGTGGGCAAAGTGGCCGTCAAGAATGGAAAAATTCATAAAGGGGCCTCCAAAACCTGTAATTTTTATTGATTCTCCTCCGAAAAGTGTCTGAAATTCATCTTCCTCCTGTGCCTTTAATCCTGCAATAAGACATATTCCGAGAAATAGCAAGAACAACTTTTTCATGATTAATAGTTTTAATTCAATTGCAAGGTTATTATTATTTTTTATATCAAGTAATTTATTATATAAATATTTTATTTGAATTAAAGGACAAAATATATTTTATAAGGTTGCATGGAAAAACATTTTAATAAATTTCATGTCCATTTTTTGTTGAAGTAAAATAGATATTTGTGCTGTCTTCATTTATAATCTTACCTCTGCACATTTTACCTGAAGTACTAATAATAATATCCCGGGCTAATGCATGAGAAGCAGAAATCATGAATAGGGCCAG
>CAZFHF010000483.1:0-2306 GCA_964518655.1 uncultured Bacteroidales bacterium
GCAGGGTGACGTCACTGAGAATTACACCGACGTGGAATTCGAAGACCTTGAAAGTGTTGAGACTGATAAGGACGAATCCAAGAAAAAAGAATAAATAAAAAACGGATAATGCAAATTATCCGTTTTTTCATATTACCAAATATCATATTTTCCATTTAGATATACTAGTTAATTCTTCTGAAATGTTCTAGATTTTCAGCAAGAAATTCACGTATTTCATTAATTGTTAGTATTTTAACGTTAGTTATAAGATAATCTTTATTCAAAAAATTTCCAAACTGGTTACAATCATTTATAAATTTCTTAAAAATATCCTGTATTGGGACATTAAGTGGAATCACCGTTAATAAAGTAAACAGGTCTTTTTCAAAATTAATCCTTTCAATCTCAGCGTTATGCTTTTTAAGCTGATAGGTCAGTTCCGAGTTAATAATTTTCTTCTGAAATTCAGTAAAGCATTTCTCCGTTTTTGAAAATATCACAACGAAATATCTTAATTTCAATCCTTTCCCGCCAAGTCCGGTTGAAATAAGAACCTGGTTCTTATCCAGAAGTTTGCTTTCAAGCAGTAATTTGCTTTCCTGAAAAGCCAATTTTGCCCAATCCAGTAAATTCTGATTCGGATTTTTCAAATATCTTTCTATTGTTCTGAAAGCTTCAATGTTGTCTATTGAGGCAAGTTCAACCAATAGACGTTTTTTATCCTCAATAGAAATATTATTATGGAAGATATCTTCTTTTTTTCTGATAACCTCTTCAGGATTGAATTTGCTGTTGTGATTTTTTGAATATTCATAATATTCTGTCTGCACCTCAACATCAATCTGCTCTTCAAGAATGTTCAGGCTATCCTGAACATCTCCGAACATATCCCTGATCTTATCATATATGTTATCACTGGATATCAATTGTGCTTATTATAAAATCTGTTATTAATTCGAATGGGCTCAAATAAAGATAAGAAATAAAATACTAAAAACCAATCAAATATTAACTTAAACAGGTTTATTTTAAGTTCATAATAATATTTAAATAAGTGCATTACATAAAAGCTTTTCAGTGCAATATCATGAAGTAATACTTCAGTTACTCTTATCTTATACAACAAAATCAGGTAGTAATATTTAAAAAGTACAAATTTTATGGTATATTTGATTATAAATACAGCCTGCACTTGTGACTGATAATACGGCAAAAGAATACATCAGAGGTATAAGAAACAGGGATAATAAAACTTTCAATATCCTTTATAAAAAGTATTTTTCATTAATAAGATCATTTGTTATTAATAACAGCGGGACTGTTGATGACGCCAAAGATGTTTTCCAGGAAACTATTATTGCTATATACAGGTATTCCCAGAGGGAGAGTTTTAAATTAAGCTGTACGTTTGAGACATTTCTATATTCAATAAGCCGTACAATATGGCTGAATAACCTTCGCAACCAGAGAATTCACTTAAGTAAGGTTAATGAAATATCGGAATTTATTATGTTCAGTTCTTCTACCAGTGAATTGATTGAAGAGAGTCTGGAATATAATTTATATCAGAAGCATTTTCAGAAACTTGATGAAGAATGCCAGAAGTTATTGCGGCTTTATTTTGATAAGGTGCCTTATGCAGAGATTGCCAGGATACTTGGATATAGCAGCATAGGCTTTGTAAAAAAGAAGAAATTTAACTGCAAGGAGTTTCTGATAAAATCCATAAAAAATGATCCTGAATATAAACTGCTTGCTTTAGAAAGACAGATACGTAAATAAATAAGATAAAAATATTATTAACTTCTGGCCTTACGGCATTTATTCATCTCTTCTGACACAAACATATGTATAAGTCCTAATTTTAAAATCACCAGCATGGGCTCCACTGTAAAAATTTAACTTCCATGCCATATCTTTGTTCATTTCAGTAGAACTCCAGTATTGAGACGAATAATTAATATATTTTAACAGGTATGATTGTTTATATATGGCATCTAATTCATAGCGTGAAGGAAGATACCAGTCGTCGTAACCAAAGTCAGCAAGGTCAGAACAGACTTTAGCCGGATAGGTACCATCTCCAATTACGCCAGTTATTTTTTCAGTATTTGATTTTCCGTCAATATCAGAGTTTGCATTTGTTGGCAGGTTATTATCACCCCAAATCACAGATCCGAATAATATTGGGTGGACATAAATAATACTACCCCTGTATTTCATAGGTACAGGCTGTTTAGGATCAGGAATACTAGCTGAAATTACTTCGCCGTTTATGCTTATGCCAAAACCAGCCTCGTAAGTCACAACAGGATCTGCGATTC
>CAZFHF010000484.1:0-2304 GCA_964518655.1 uncultured Bacteroidales bacterium
TTTCATTGCAGGCATTATTAGTTTCAGGGACAAAGATAAATCAGCTATTGAAGGCGAGGCATTAAAAACAGAGAATACCCGCCGTCTTCCTGTTTATATCTGCAAAAAGGGAGATAAAACTTACTATATTTTTACATTAAGAGGTAAAGGGCTGTGGGGGCCTATATGGGGGTATCTTTCCCTTCAGATGGATTTTAACACGGTTTATGGAACATACTTTGGACATGAAACTGAAACACCGGGACTAGGGGCTAACATATCAACGTATAAGTTTCAAAGCCAGTTTCAGGGGAAAAAATTGTTTGATAACTCTGAATTTGTATCTATTCGTGTTGTTAAGGGGGGGGCGGAAGCCAATGATTTACATGGTGTTGATGCTATTTCCGGAAGTACTGTGACTAGCAAGGGCGTTGAAAAAATGCTGGATGATTGCCTGTCAGGATATATTAAGTTTATTAACAAACAAATGAATTGATTATGGGAAATAATAAGGAACCATTGTTATCAGCCAGGAACATGAAGTTACTGAAGGGTCCTTTAAGTAAGAGCAACCCTATAACAGTGCAGGTTCTTGGTATTTGTTCGGCATTGGCTGTTACGGTAAGCCTTAAACCTTCATTTGTTATGGCCCTGGCAGTAATAGCTGTGCTGGCAGTATCAAATGTTGTTATTTCAATATTCAGGAATTTCATACCTCCGAGAATAAGGATTATAGTCCAGTTAACAGTAATTGCCGCTATGGTGATTATGGTAGATCTTATCTTAAAAGCATATGCATATGATATAAGCAAACAGCTGTCAGTGTTTGTCGGATTAATAATAACAAATTGTATAATCATGGGCCGGCTTGAAGCTTTTGCAATGGTAAATAAACCATGGCAGGCATTTCTTGATGGCATAGGGAACGCTGCAGGATACGGGATTATTCTTATTATCGTTGCATTCTTCAGGGAATTACTGGGCTCAGGTACTATCTGGGACTATCCTGTGCTCGAAAAAATGGGTGTCTATAATACAGGGTATTCTGATAACGGCCTCATGATATTACCTCCTATGGCACTTATTACTTTGGGGATTATAATATGGGTGCAGAGAAGCAAATACACGGATTTAATAGAAAAAAACTAAACTGCGAATATGGAAAACATTGTAAACATTTTTATACGGTCTGTTTTCATCGACAATATGATTTTTGCATATTTCCTGGGTATGTGTTCATACCTTGCAGTGTCAAAAACTGTGAAAACTTCTGTGGGATTGGGAATTGCAGTGATTTTTGTCCTTGGAATAACTGTACCAATAAATTATCTTATTGAAAATTATGTGTTAAAGGAAGGAGCACTGGTATGGATAAGCCCGGGCCTTGCTGAAGTTGACCTTGGCTTCTTAACATTTATAATGTTCATTGCTGTTATTGCATCCATGGTTCAGCTTGTTGAGATGGTGATTGAAAAATTTTCTCCAACCCTCTATAATAACCTGGGAATATTTCTGCCGCTTATCGCAGTAAACTGTGCAATTCTTGGGGGGTCGCTGTTTATGCAGCAGAGAGAATACAACTCCATTATAGAAGCTACATCTTACGGATTGGGTTCGGGCGTAGGATGGTTTTTAGCTATAGTTGGAATTGCTGCTATCCGTGAAAAGATAAGGTATTCAAATATTCCTAGACCTTTAAAAGGCCTGGGGATTACATTTATTATTACAGGATTGATGGGAATAGCTTTTATGAGCTTTATGGGGATAAAACTGTAGTATGTAATACCGGATTTTGAAATATATTAATAAGATATAACAAAAGTTGCGATGGTATTTCTGGTATCTCAGTTTGGCGTTGTCTTAATTAGCATAGGTGTTTTTCAGATTGTTATTATTTCTTTAACAGCCGGATTACTTTATGCAAGAAAAAAACTTATTCCCCAGGGCGAGGTTACTTTAACAATTAATGATGAAGATTTTAAAGTTGCTCCGGGTTCCACATTATTGTCAACTTTATCGAATCAGGGCATATATCTTCCATCAGCCTGCGGAGGAGGAGGAACCTGCGGAGTATGTAAATGCCAGGTCCTGGAAGGTGCAGGTACAATACTTCCTACTGAAACAGGCTTCTTCAGCCGGAAGGAACAGCTTGATCACTGGCGCCTGGGTTGCCAGGTGAAAATAAGACAGGATATAAAAATAAAGATACCTGAAGAGATTATGGGGATAAGAAAATGGGATTGCGAGGTGGTATCAAATAAAAATGTAGCAACTTTTATTAAGGAGCTGGTAGTAAGGATTCCTTATGGTGAAGAGCTTGATTTT
>CAZFHF010000485.1:0-2303 GCA_964518655.1 uncultured Bacteroidales bacterium
TGCTGCCCTTCAGTACCTGAGGAAAGTATCTTTATCTGGGATGAATATCTTTTTAGTTCCGCTTCATTTAAAGATTTAAATTCCATAACAGGATATATTATTTGTTATATAAAAATAAAAAAAGTGCTATAAATATAGCACTTTTCACGGGTATTTATTTTAGGGCAAATTTAAAAGGCAAATGACAATCCGACTGTAATGGGATAAAGCTCGGGGTCATTATCTTTTTCAAAAAACGGGGTAAGGTAATAATTGCCAAACAGATTAAGGTGCCTGTATCCTATCCTGGCAGTTAATCCGTATCGCAGGGGATTAATATTAAAATCATCGCGTATTTTGTCTTTCTGCTTTTTCCCGTCTTCCTTGTATACTACTTTTGAGCTGGATCCAAGTTTTAATCCACCGATAACGCCACCGGAAATATATACTCTTTTAGACCTTTTAGCGTTTAATAATTGTAGTTCAAGCAGAACCGGGACTCTGAGAAATGTTGTCTTCAGCTTGCTTTTATCAAGTGGACTGGGATAGTCAGTTTTTGATACAATATTACCGTCAAGTTCCTGAATATTATTATCACCATCAAAATAATAGCTGTTAAATTCAAGCCCAAGTCCGGATACAAGTCCGAACCTGTTGCTTCCAAATCCAATGCTATACTGTTTAATATTCCAGTTGAAATTCCATGAGCGCCCTGTGTTAAGATCCATAAACTGTTCTCCTGCATTCCTGTCCATAGAAAATTTATCATCAACGAAATTATTAATTCCGAATTCTATACCGGACCAGTGGCCTTTGAACTTCTTTTTCTTTTTTTCAGACTTTTCAGACTTTTCTTCCTCATCTTCAGCGTCGGTTACTTTTATAGAAGTACCTTCATCATCTGCAACTATACTTATATCCTTGTCTCCTATGCCGATTTTTGTAGTATCACTGCTTTTTTCAGCTTTTATAAACTCATCAGTTTCTATACTGATTTCATTTTCGTTATCATCAATAATAACTGTGGATACTTTTTCCTGTTTTTCGTTTATTGTATCTGCATTCTGTGCGTTCACGCCGATAGCAGTTATTACTAATAGTGCAAAAACTCCTGTAGTTTTCATCATCATATAATTTTTTAGTTAATTAATATTCATAATTGGTTTAATGAAGGGACGTATAAACATACGAAAAGTTACAGACAGGCAATTATTTGCTCCGGCTGGACGAAAAACTGAATGATTCAGAATCCAGCCCGAATGCTACAATTTTACCTTCATTATTTATTTTTTTATTAATAAGCACTTCTGATTCAGTAAGGTAATTAAAGCCTTTTACTCCTGCTTCAGCCAGTTTCCATAAATTTATCCTGTCCAGGATTATCCACGAATCATCTGTATCATCAATATTTATAAGGTTCCTGACAGTCAGTTTCTCCGGTTCATATTTGACTTCGTACCGGCTTTCCTGAATGCTTATTGAAGCACTTATTTTTATATCAGAGATTTCACCGGTGCTTATCTTATTAATATAAACAGGTGTCAGATATTCCGGGATCGCTGCCTTTTC
Source organism: uncultured Bacteroidales bacterium (assembly GCA_964518655.1). Taxonomy (GTDB): domain Bacteria; phylum Bacteroidota; class Bacteroidia; order Bacteroidales; family UBA10428. Next base: position 1,549 of record CAZFHF010000485.1, read on the forward strand.
AGCTATTTTTATATCCTGAGGCTTGAAACCTGTATCCTTTTTGGAGTCATTGGCCCTTTCAGTTGCTGCCGGACTTTTATCTGGCATGCTGCTTTTTTCATATTTGTCCCTGCTGATATTACTTACTTCTTTTGCATCATCAGCAACCTGGAGTCCTGATATCATTTTTTCCCTTTTTCCTGGCATTATAACAAGCATTATTAATAAAAGCACGGCTGCAGCAAGGGATGTAACATATATTAGCATATTCCTTGGGCGGATAAAGGGACTGATCTTTTTAATATTTCCCTTTACAGGGAATTTAATATTATAATCAGGCGTCAGTTTGGTATATGAATATAGTTCGAAGTCTTTTTGTTTTTCAGGGTGTTTTTTAAGATACTCTTCCAGCCTGAGCTTATCATGCTCACATAAATCTCCTTCATGACTGGCAACACAAAATTCATCGAAGTTATCGTTATTTATAGACTTGATATCGGAAAAATCTTTTTTAAGCTTGTTTTTATCAAAGCCGGCTTCTGTTGGATTGATCAGTTTTATATTTCCGTAATCACTAAACTCTGCTTCAAGGTCGGGATTTTTAGACAGGAACCGGAAAAGCTCTGCAGCCTCGACAGGATCAAGTTTCCCGTCAAGATAATCTATTATAAAAGCTTCGTAGTTATTCCTGTTTATTTTCATGGCATAATGAATATGTAAGCCTAAATTACTGTTTCAATGCTCCCTATATATTTTTTAAGAAACATACGTCCCCT
>CAZFHF010000486.1:0-2302 GCA_964518655.1 uncultured Bacteroidales bacterium
GCATAAATGCTAATACCTAATTGCTTTTTACGTTCATTTTTTAAAATGAGAAAGCTTTAATCTAATAATGTATAAGCCACTTCTGATACCTTTTGTTCTAAGGTCAAAAAGCAATCTATTTAATATATCTAAAAACTGATAATATCTCATTTTCAAGTTACTAACTCGTTTTAGCGCCCCGCCATATGAACATTTATAACCAAATTTATCTAATATAGGGAAAGTTAAACTTTCAATTTTATTTATTTCCCTTTTTGATAAATATTTTCCATATTTCTTATTATTTTGTGACATAATTGTTAATTTTCCCTTTGCATCTCCATAATTCTCTGATGGTTTAGTAAATTGTAAAACTTTCTCATTAAAACTAATCCCAACAAAATCATATAATTTTTTAATTGTTTCCCTGGGTTTATGAACCAGATCTTCATATTTTACAATTTTCCAATCTTCTTTTGATATTTCCTCTAAATCATTTATTGCTGAATTTAAGTTATTATACCATCGTTCAGCATAACGTATTTTATTCGTACCCCACACCTTATAGGAAGATACTGCGCAATTTCTGACATCTCTTACAATTACTATAAATTTAGCCTTTGGAGAATACTCTTTTAATAATTTTATATTTATAATGTAACCTGGAGATTTATCACCCCAGATGATATTTTCTCTATCAATTGAATTTGTGTAAAAATTAACAAATACCTTAAATATCTCATTTAAGCTATAGGTCTTACATCCGTTATACCAAAAATTTAGATTAATCTTTTTTTCTTTTTTTTCATTCGATAGAAAAAATGAAGTTTTTGAAATACCATAATACATTTCTTTAAACTTATTCTTATCCCTCAAATCAATATTATTCCATTTTCTGATAAAATACAATAAAAATTCAGTTTCATTAGATAAATAAACTCGTGGATGATTATTAAATATTCTCAAAAGCAATTTTGTGCCTGATCTTGGCATGCCTATTACAAACAGTGGACCATTAAACTTTTTCATTATAAATTATTAGCTGTGATTTATAATACAAAATTAACTTTATTTACCGTGCGACAATTAGTACTTCTCATAATGGCAGAGCGAGCGCAAATCCAAATTGCAGTTTTTTTTCGAAAGATTTCTCTGACTCGCTGAATTCCTATCCTCACTTCATTACCAACATAGAAATAAAAGCCTCAAATGCCGCTGACGTGGAGAGAGATATATATGCTCAAATGAAATTGCTGCTGGCTTTCCTTCTCTAACAGTTTTCAGGAATAGTTCCACTTCCCTCGTGCCCTTATCTTGTTTTACCAATTTCATTTTTTCTCTTTTTTCCCATATATTCTCATTTCCTTAAAATCGTCTATTATCGCTGTCTGCCCAGAGCAAAATACCTCAAGATATTCCTTTTTCAAAACCTTTGAACCATTTAAAAAATAGGATATTGATGTACAGTCATCGTAGTTTTTGAAACTATTCCTTTCTTAATTCCAACAATAGGTCTAAAGTTAATCGGGCATCGCTTAAAGAATTGTTGCCAAGCTATTCTTAGAAACTTGCTATTAAATGTTAAGTAGCTGGCTAATGGTGATTTTAGTCCATCAAAAGGATCCCAACCATATAGCTTAAATCCTGAAATCCAAGCTTCAAGTTTTTTTACTGAATTTTCTAAGGTATTAGATGGAATCATAAATTTCTGCAAACCTCTTTGAAACTACCGTGATATCGTATTTTTCTTTTACTTTATTTATGTTATTTCTTCCCATATATAATCGCAAATTCCTGTCAGTAGCTAAAACTGTTATTTTTTGGGCAATAATATCAGGTCTTTTAGAAGAAATAAGATACCCGTTAACGCCGTCTTCTATTATTTCAGGTATTGCTCCTTCGGGACAGGTAATAATTGGTAACCCTGAAGCCATTGCTTCTAAAATTACATAAGGAAATCCCTCCTTACAATAAGTCGGAAAAGCAAAAATATCAGATTCAGTATAAAGCCTTGCTAATTTTTCTCCTTCTACATGCCCAGCAAACTTAACATATCTCTTAATGCGTAACTCCTCTGATAATATTTTCATTTTGATCTCATCCTTGCCAGAACCAGCGAAAGTAAAAATTATATTGCGGATTTGTTTTACTATGATTGGAATAGCATAGAGAATATCAATACCCCCTTTTTCTTTTATAAGGCGCGAAACAAAAAGCACTTTCAACAGACCATCCTTACTTTGTGAATTTGATGCACAGAATTGGGAGGTATCAATCATATTTGGAATAAGCTCCATTCTTTCATTTTTTATAGTGTACTCTA
>CAZFHF010000487.1:0-2296 GCA_964518655.1 uncultured Bacteroidales bacterium
CCTGAATCACCAGAAATTGTCAGCCAAAGGAGGCGGTGGATTAGGGCTGGTAGATATTGCACGAAAAACAGGAAATAAACTGGAATATATTTTTCATAATTACAATAATAATTATTATTTCTTTAATCTGATTATTAAGATTTAACAGAAGAGTAGTTGTAAATTACATATACTATGGAATCAATTTTTATTGAAGGTACTCAGAAAACACCATCCGTAAAATTCGATAGTAAGACAGGGATAGTTGAGATAAAAGGCAGATCCATTCCTGAGAATTCAATTGAATTTTACAAACCACTGGTAGACTGGTTGGAAGAATACGCAAAGAAACCTTTTGAAAAAACAGAGGTTAACGTGCAGCTGGAATATTTTAACACCAGTTCATCAAAGTGCATTCTGGATGTTTTTAAAAAGCTTGAAGCAATTCATAAAGCTAAACATGACGTAGTAATTAACTGGTACTATGAAGAAGATGATGAGGATATGCTTGAAGCAGGTGAAGACTATGAATCAATAATCAGGGTGCCATTTAAAATGATTGAAATAGTTGATTAATAAAATAAAAAAGCCGCAGATGCGGCTTTTTTTATGTATTCATTTCACTTTTTTTCCATTTACTGCTGACGTGCTCCATATAATCAAGAAATTTCTTTACGCCACGGAAATATAATATCAAAAATAATATTATTGTCATAAACCAGATTACGCAGGTGTTTACCCAGAAAGTGCTGTAATATTTGCCGAAAAGGTTTTTCCTGGGTGTATAAAAATGAGCTTTTAATAATCTGTGCTCAGGGTCCATGTATATAGGATCGATCTTTTGAAACAGATTACCTTTATATTCTATGATCCGTACAACATCGTTACTGTTTTCCACAAATTCAGTTAACCTGTCGTTGCTATAATCTCTTTTAAGCTGAATAAATTTCTGCTTGTCCTCCGGTGTTCTCTGAAAATCACGAATAACCTTATCCCTGCTGTCATTTATTTTATTATATACCTTTATATATAATCTGTTTACATCCTTGAAATAATTCCTGATTTCAGTAATTATTGAATCCGAAAGCTTATCATAATACAGGCTGTCAAGATAATTGAATTCTATGATCTTATTCATTTCCATTTCTTTTTTTATCTCATTTCTCAACAGCAGAATATTGTTTTCTACCTTTTCCCTGTTTTCATCATTCCTGTAATATTTTTCAATAAAATCAACTTTATTAAGAAGGTTTTTTATCCAGTAGTTTTTCTTATATTCTGCAATGCTCATATTTTTATTGAACTCATAGAATTGCTTCTGATATTTGTTTTCCTTGAATTGATGAACTGCCAGCGCTTCATATCCCCACCGTGCTGTAATTATTTCACCGTACCATGGTATCCCTCTTGGGGAAGATAATGATGGATTAAGCTTTTCATATTTTACAATGATGCCGCTAAGGATTATCTGCGGTATTACAAGAAATGGTATTGTAATATAAATAGTAACAACGGTCTTAAAACTGTCAGAGATCACAAGACCCATTATATTTGAAGAAGCCCATGCACTAAACAGGATCAGCCAGTAATGAAAGTACATACCCTTAATTTCCATTATACTATTCCCGATAATAACAAATGTGAATGCCTGTATTGCTGAAATGACAAACATCACTCCTGCTTTTGAGAACAGGTAGCTTGACCAGCTTAAATTAAGAAACGCTTCCCTTTTCAGGATTTTTCTGTCTTTTATTATTTCTTCGGCGCTCACTGTGAGCCCCATGAAAATGGCTACTATAACAGCCATGAATATGTATACAGGCAGATTACTGTTTCCGCTGAAAGTGTAACCAAGCTCATTTGTTGCACTGATATCCCTGTATTTAATGATTACAGAAAGCAAAAGTGCCAGTACAGGTGCTTCCAGAAATGTTATTGCCAGATATTGTGTATTAGCCAGCTTTGATTTGATATCGCGGATAGCAAACACAACAAATTGCTTCAGCTTATTTGGAATTTTAAAAGAAATAGACGGGATTTCTTTTGTTGCAGCAAGTTTTTTTTCCTTTCCTCCAGAATATTCCTTATAATATTGATTCCATTCCTTTGGGGATATTTTTCTTGTTTCCGTGAGTTTGCCGTATTCATCCACTACCAGTGATTCAACAATGTTAAAAACCTGCTCGGGGTTAACATTTCCACATTCATTACATTCACTTTCAGACCAGTTAGCGTGGTGTACGCGTGATTTAAAATAAATTATGGAATCTATAGGATCACCATTATATATTAAATATCCACCGCTACCAAGTATAAG
>CAZFHF010000488.1:0-2288 GCA_964518655.1 uncultured Bacteroidales bacterium
TCACTCTCTCAATATTAACAGAATCAACCAATAATGTGTTACCATACACAATATCTGAATCAGTTTTAAAAAAGTGATTTACTACTTTTGAAATAACGTTATCATTAAACAGCAAATCTCCGGCATGTACCATTCCAATAATCTCCCCGGTTGATAAATCAATTCCTTTGTTCAGTGCGTCATATATACCCCTGTCCGGCTCACTTATATATCTGGCAAAATATGACTTGAAATGTTCTAATACATCCAGTGTTCCATCTGTCGAGCCTCCGTCTACTATTATATAGTCAATATCGGAATAATTTTGATTAATAACACTTTGTATCGTTTGCGCGATCTCCTGTTCTTTGTTAAAAGAAATTGTAATTATTGAGACCTTCATTCCTTCTGTTACTCTAAAATTATCTATTTCAAATATATAACCTCAGTTTCTTCCCAATTAGTATTTTCAACTGCAGAAGATAGATTAATGAAATTAAATTCTGTCAGTAGTTTATCAAGTTTCATATAGCAATTATTTAAACCTACATAGGATTTAAATCTACGGGTTCTTGTCAGACCATGAAGCAAAGGCTGATCAGGATCCAAATCTCGTGGATGAAGATAGGTGATCATATAATTTGATGATTTTGCTAACTTTCTGATAATGAAATAAGGAAGCAACCTGAAATAACCACCTCCTGAAAAAACAAATCTTAAGCCTGCAAAATTATACATATTAACAGGAAATTCTTTAATGCGTATTCCTTTATAATCGATAATTACCGGGCGCGCTGGCGAAAAAGCTGAAAAACCGCCAAAATCCCTCCTCCCGGGGAACACTGATGCATCTGTGTCAATGCCATATTTGTTAAGAATCTCAAATACCCAGAGAGTCTTTTCATTAACAGAAAAAGCCGGAGCCCGGAAGAATTTAACTTTCTTGCCGGTTGCATCTTCAATTGAGAACAATGATCTTCTTAAATCTTCCTCAAAATCAACTGGTGTTTTATTATTTACAAGTTTATGATCATAAGAATGTGATCCTATTTCATATCCATAATTATCTATCTTTTTAACTAATTCAGGATATCTTTCAGCTATCCAGCCCAGGCAAAAAAAAGTAGCCGGCTGTTTTCGCTTCTGTAACAGGTCGAATATTTTTCCAAGATTTTTTTCGATCCTGGGCTGGTAATTATTCCAGGTACTTATATTATCCTCAAACTCAATATGAAACCAATCTTCAATATCAAATGTCAATATTTTCACACAATTGGGATTAAGTCAGTACGATAATTATCGGGGGAAAATCTAAGCATATCACAAAATGTTGGATTTCTCTCTTTGTTATTACTATTCAGCGACAAGATGGTTAAGCTCTACCTTTTTTTCATAACGAAGTACTATTATCAGCATCATAATGGTTGCAGCAGAATAGCAAATGACTTCCAGTGTTAAATAGACTTTAATAAATGCAATAAATGCTAATCCTTTAAAGAAGATGAGAGACATTATTGCAAGGAAATAACAAACCTGCCAGAAACTGTATACTTTTATCCGTCTCATTGAAATAAAAACGCTACTGAATGAGGAAACAAAAAAATTCAGAGCAAATGACCAGACCAGAATTCTTGATATTTCGCCTGATAAGCCCCAGTTATTACCAAAAATAAATTTAAAAAGGCTGACTCCAAACAACGAAATAACAATTATTTCAAGAATGCCTACAGCAGAGACTATATAAAAAACCGGCATGATCTCTTTTATGAAGCTGGCATTCATCTGATATCTTTCTGAGATACGCTGGAGCAATACACTTGATACAGAGGATGCCACCAGTGCCAATGGAATTGACAATACCAGCTTTGAGAGGTCAAAATACCCGGTATACTCTGCTGAGTAAAACTTGTTAATTAATATAGCAGGCAGCATGTAGCTGCAGGCACTCATAAAACCGGGTATCAGATTGTACTTTGGAAATTCAGAATACTTACCTGCAACATATTTAAGCTTGACAGAGCTTATATCTCTGATTGAAAATCCTTTTTTTATACTCTGAACAACAACAGCAACCACATTTGATATCTGACCAATAATATCTCCAAATAGTAGTCCTTTAGAATCTTTAAGTAAAGCAAAGATAACCTGTGAGACACCCTCAAAACTCCTGCGTATTAATTTATTAATTGAAATCGCAAAAAACGCTTTTTTTCTTATCAACCAGAAGTTGAAGCTATTGAATGAACTGATCATGAAAGTACCTAAAGGCACCAGATAAAGAATGAAAGAGAACTCATCAGGTAAATTTA
>CAZFHF010000489.1:0-2288 GCA_964518655.1 uncultured Bacteroidales bacterium
TACATCGAATATACGTATAAATTTGAAAACCAGTCAGAAACATATGAAATAGATATTGAATATACAATACCTGACGGATCATCAACATCAGTGGCCAATAAAGCCTATATTGCAGGCGAAGACAATGATTTTTCAGTTTACGCAGAATTCAGGTCAACACATAATAAAGGAACACATATAGTAAGGATTACCTCAGCTACAATATTGTCAGGAACATATACGGCCGCAGGAATTACCGACTTTCAGAAAGGATTTATAATAACCGCAAAATCAAATGATATAAATGATGAATTTATGGATGTTGAAGATTACCGTATTATATATGAAGTTGACGGTATATGTGAACGGGTATATAGTTATCCATATAATGCGCTGGGTATAAAGAATATGGAAAAAACATTAAAAGATAACATGTTCAGGAAATAATCGTTATTTTTATGCATATCTGGCAAAGGCCTGTAAGCTTGTTATTGACTTGCAGGAATATATTTATTTATATTGTATACTATGAATAAGCTAAATAATATTCCGTCAATCGTCCTCATAATCATACTGATCGCTTCAACCAGCTGCAACAGCCCGTCACAGGCAGATTCAGCATCAACAAAGTCTGTTTATGACATTCCCCTAAAAGCTATTGACGGGAAGGAGATCGATCTGAACGACTTCAATGGGAAGAAGATACTTTTTGTGAATGTTGCATCAAAATGCGGGTTTACGCCCCAATACGAAAAGCTCCAGGAACTTCATGCAAAATACAGCGATAAACTTGTAGTAATAGGACTGCCATGCAACCAGTTCATGAACCAGGAACCAGGAACACATGATGAGATAGTTCAGTTCTGCAAGGTAAACTACGGCGTTACATTTCAACTGACGGAAAAGATTAATGTAAAAGGAGAAAACCAGCACCCCCTTTATGCATGGCTTACAAAAAAAGAATTTAATGGTGTTAAGGACAGTGAAGTAAAGTGGAACTTTCAGAAATACCTGGTAGATGAAAAGGGTAACTTTATCGAAGTATTCTATTCTGCTACCAGTCCTATGAGTGATAAGATACTGGAACACCTTTAATGTTAAAAAACCTACAAACATTAAAATGTATCCATAAATAATGTTTACCTTAATTTTAATTTAAATTTTAATGCCTGTTTTATACTAAACATTAATTTTGTGTGTATTTAATGTTTATTAAGTATCTTTGTTAATCAAACAATATTAATAATGTACAAAATTAATTCTGACAGAAACACTCCATGGAATGATTTGCCTGAACTTCCTATAAATAAAGAATTATATTATACCGTTGAAATACTCGAGCAGCTGGGAGAAGCTAAAGCTGCTCTGGCCAGGTTGCAAGGAAGGAGTGCAGCAATTCCTAATCAAGTTATTTTTGTAAATACTATTAGTCTGCAAGAGGCAAAAGCATCCAGCGCAATAGAAAATATATTTACAACGGATGATGAATTGTACCGGGCATACAGTACAGGTAAAACTGATTCTGTTGATGGGGCCCCGAAAGAAATCTTAAGATATAGAGAAGCCCTATGGACGGGGATGCAATATATGAAAGAAAAAAATTCTTTTGATGAAGAATATTTCATTAAAATATATCAGGCAATAAAACAAACAAGTGATAAAATAAGACCTCCGGTAGCTCAGATTGTAATAAACCAGAAAGAAAATGACCTGGGTGCAGGTCAAGTTATTTATACACCCCCAAGAGGAAAAGGAATTATTGAAATGAAATTGAAAAACCTGTTAGATTTTATGAATGATGATTCTGAATTTAATATTGACCCTATACTTAAAATGGCTATAGGTCATTTTCAGTTTGAAGCTATTCATCCTTTCAGAGACGGTAATGGAAGAACAGGAAGAATATTTAATATACATTATTTAACAAAAAAGGGATTACTGGATCTCCCAATTCTGTTCTTAAGTCGCTATATTATAGAAAACAAAGATGAATATTACAAAAAACTTGCTGCTGTATCTCAGCAAGGTAACTGGAAAAACTGGATTCTATATATAATGGATGCTATAAAAATCACTTCGATTATCACTTACAATAAGATAAATGATATCCTGAATACAAAAGATGCAATTCTATCTGTAATTATAAGCGATACAAAAATAATAAGACCGGAACAAATCGTAGAAACGATTTTTATGCAGCCTTATACAAAAGTCAGTCATTTAACCAATAAAGGAAATTATGCGGAAAATACAGCCCGCAACTATCTTAATATATTATCAGATATGGGAATTGTGGAAAAAAAGGTCAT
>CAZFHF010000490.1:0-2280 GCA_964518655.1 uncultured Bacteroidales bacterium
GCCTCAACATCATAAGAGTACGGTGTTTCCTCGAGAACTGTCAATACAGGTGAAGATGTTATTGACGGAGGATCATTCGTGTTTATTACCTGCAGGAGGAATCTCTGATATACATATACCTTGCCGTCCGTTATCCTTGTTACTACAGAGTCACTTCCCACGTCATTGTTAGTGGGCGTTCCTGAAAATGTAAGTGATCCTGCCGAATATGTCAGCCATGAAGGCTTTTTAACAGGCTCATATATAACAACATCTCCAATATCGATATCATTGGCAGCCAGCGTATATGAATATGGCTGTTCTTCAGTAGCTGTAACAACAGGCGTGGATTTATACAGCGGTGCATAGTTTCCCGGTTTGCAGGCAGGTTTATGTTTTGTGCCTGTGTCATAATAATTGCTATCCACCTTTCCCGGGGATAATGCTTTACTGTAAAGCCTCACCTCGTCAATTCTTCCGTTAAAAGGATAATTTTTTTCATCAAATGGGCCTCTCCTTAACCATCCGATATCAAGTGGTACGTCAGATACCAGGCCCGGACCTGTTCCATCCCAGGCTTCTGCGTCTTCATATTCACCGTCAAGATAGAGCAGAACCGTATTTTCTGATGCGTTCCTTACCAGAACTACCTGGTGCCAGCTTGTATCGTTTACTGTTGTTGATAGTGAGCTTTTGCATTGAACAGTTCCATAAGTACGGATAATGCCATTGACCGTTCCGTCAGGCATAAGGCCAATCCACCAGTGAACCACTGTCCCGGCGCCCTCATTCCTGCCAATAAGTACAGCATTACTGTCTATATGATTAACATGGTTTTTAAACCATAATTCAACGGAAAAATCCTCATTTGATGCCCAGTTGAATACCGTATCACGGGGAACGGACAATCCTTTAAGATTTACCGGGTTAAAGCTCTGCGATATATCAACAATTCCCTGTGCAGGAACCGGAGCTGTTGCTACTGCCTCTGCATCATTTGTTCCTACATAGTCTTCATAATCAGAACCGCTTGTTTCATCCATCTTCCAGTATGCATCAAGGTCCTCACATGATATTGCATCAGTAACATATACAAAAAACTCCTGTGTTTCATACTCACTGACATTGTTCGTAGCTTTTACTACAACTTTGCCTCCGTCACCCATTGAACCCGGTGTCCATGTTATTTTTCCCGTAGTGGGATTGATTATCATGCCGTCCGGCTTTTCCACAAGACTATAGGTCAGGGGCATCTTTGCAGGAGGAGTACTTGCATTAACGTCATACTGATACTGAACATCCAGAAAAGCTGTAGTGTCAGCAGTACTTACTATATCAACCTGGGCGGAAATATTACCTGTTGATATCATAAGAGAAATAACCAGAATTAATATACTGAATAAAGGACGATTTTTCTTCATTTTATAATATTTTAATGTTTTCAGTTTAGTTAAGTATAAATAATTAAATCTTATACGCCGAATTAGTGCGCAAGTTATACATTCCATGAGGAATTTTAAAGGACATTTTTATAAACATATAATAATTTGGGACTAAAGAATTATACTTTTTTACTAAAATTTTCCAATATGTTAGCAATAGAGTTATTTATTAGTAAAATATACCAAAAAACCCTGTGAAAAAGGGCTGTCTTTGTTACTACGTTTTACTTTAAAAACAGCCCTTTATATAACAATAATTTAATCCGAAATGTTCAGTTATTTATTCTCTGATATTGTTATCCTTCCAACCTGATATTGTGATTTACTTTTTACTTCAAAGATATACACACCGGCTGATAAATTAACTGTATTTATTTCTACCAGTTTCTCATCTTTTGTATATTGTTCTTCAAAGACTGTTTTACCGGTAATATCAATTAATTCAATCTTATAGTCATTGACCGCGTTAACTGCAAATCTTATAAACCCATTAGCCGGCACGGGGAATATTTTTTCTACCAGGTTATCCGATCCTGTAAGGTCTCTGAATCCTGCAAAATCCAGCACTTTAACATATAAAACATCTTCATCATATGCCATCCCGGGATCCGATACTCTCACATTTACTTCAACTAACCTGTCAGTAACACCATCTGCAATAGTAACATTGTTACCTGCAATTGAATATCCTGTTCCGGGCAGGACTGTAAGAGTAAGATCATCATGCGGATCATCAACATCTTGCACTATCAGATCATCCAGCTCAACAGTGAATGGTATACCTATATATCCTCCCGTAGTGTCATTCTGGCCCATTATTACCGGCGCATCAGGACTGTTAAAGACAGTAATATAAAAA
>CAZFHF010000491.1:0-2279 GCA_964518655.1 uncultured Bacteroidales bacterium
AATGAAATACTCAGCTGCTTTAGTGATGTGGTAGCTGCTACGTCCACAAAATGGCAACATTCCGTTAACAAAACTATTATCTCTGTAGCGGTTTCTTAAGAGGGTTGCTTCTCCAGACTTTAATGTATTGTAAAGTACCTAATTTATTGTATTTTGCAAGAAACAGGTCCTGGGCGCCGAAAGAAGAAAGAGTATGCGAACCTAGAGTTGCTGTACTGTCGAACACAATATAGCTTTCAGCTTTACCGGTAATATATATATTACCATATTTATCAGAAATCGCTGAATTACCATGATCATAACCAGTCCCGCCCCCTTTTCTCGCCCATTGAAAATTAAGGTTTTTATCTATTTTAAAAACCATGGCATCAGAGTTGTAGGTTGTATTGCCAACAATAGAATCACTGCCGGTAAAATATAATGTACCTAAAAGATCACCACTCAGAAAATAACCTTCACTTTGACATAGATTGACATCTTTAATCATTGAATTTGCTACTGTAATTTCGTAAAAGGCGGTATCCTGAATTTCTCCTGCAAGATTTGATTTAACCACTAATAAATCTTTGTTAATTGCACTTTTTGCCGGAACAATGATTTCCGAAGTTCCATCATAATATTTTATTTCATTTTTGAACTGACCTGAAATAATAAGACTATTTTCAGCCTGATCAAAAACCATATCTTTAATTCGATCAATATCTGAACCATAAAAAATTCTTGTTGCATTCAGGAAGTTGCCATTAAGATCATATGAACATAAGAATGCATCAAAATTGTTTGTATTCGCAAGAAAATCAGCAGGAGTAAAGTATAAAATAGTACTTCTGAAATCCCCTGCCACATAAAGATTGTTATTCGCAATAACCAGTTTGACAGCAATATCTCTTCCTGAGCCTCCTATTCTTTTTAACCATTGCAATGTTCCATTGGGATCAAATTTGCAGACAAACCCGTCCTGATCGCCAAAATTATTAATTGTGTCTGTACCTACTGAAAGGGTAGAATTACTATACGTCCCTGCTAAATAAGTATTATTATTGTTATCAACTGCAACACTATAGACATTAACAGCTCCATCACAAACCAAATGATTTGACCAGTTCCATTTTTGTCCGTCTAATAATAATATGCAGTAATATAAAAATATTATAACAAGAAATAGTTTCTTCATTTATTTTGGATTTAATTATCACTAACTATTTAACATGATTTATATTAAAAGATATTAAAATCATTTTAATAATCAATAAATTTAAGACTTAAATAGTAAATATTTATATAAATTTTTAACTTTTAGCATATTAAATGAATAATTTCACAAATAAAGGTATTAATATTTGTTTAATCAGTTTGTTTTTTGGTAAAAGACCTCCGTGGTTCCCATATTTTATAAAAAGCTGTAAGGCGAATTCCGAAATTGATTTTTTTATCTTTTCTGACGACATAATATCTGACTGCAGGGAAGGGAATGTAAAGCTTAAAAGCTTTTCATTAAAAGACTTTAATGTACTGGCATCTACTAAATTAGGATTTGAAATAAAAGTAAATATGCCATATAAGTTGTGTGACTTCAGACCTGCATTTGGTAAAATATTTGAGGATTATATACAGGATTACGATTTCTGGGGGTATTGTGATAATGATTTAATATTTGGGGATATTAAATTTTTCATCACACAAGAAATAATGGGAAAATACGATATAATTAGCGTATATAAGGGTTTTGTTTCAGGGCCGTTCTGTATATTTAGAAATACTGGCTTAATAAAAGAATTGTATAAAGATGTTCATGACTATAAAAGGATTCTTCTATCTAAAAAGAATTATACTGTTGATGAGAATTTGAAGCAAGCTTCTTCCAGAGAGCTGAATCTTATGAAAATATTTTGCAGGCTGTTATATATAATCAGAATTATTGCACATGGTAAATTCTCATTTAGGAGGATGAAAGAGTTAAGATATCAGTTTCAATGGTATTATAAAAGAAAAATGTTTAAAGATAGCAAACCTATAGATTTTACAGAGGTAATCTGGAGAGCTGAAAAATTAGGACAAGCAAGGGCACTTTTTAAAGAAATTCTTTTCTCAGATCTGTATTATCAACGGATTGGATATTTTAACTGGGAATTTATATGGGAAAAAGGCAAACTAATTGATAATAGAACAAATAAGGAATTATTTGGATTTCATTTTATAGAATCTAAAAAAAGGCAGGATTTTATTATAAACCATTATAAAGAAAAACCTTCATTTTATATAAATAAAAACATTATTTC
>CAZFHF010000492.1:0-2279 GCA_964518655.1 uncultured Bacteroidales bacterium
CATATCGCATTTGAATCAGGAAAACAAACCTGACTAAAAGTTGGAAATGCATAAATTGTTAATAGAACTAAAATGTATCTTTTCATAGTTTTAATTTATTTATTGTGTAATATCTATTTTGCCTTATTAGAATACTACAGACTTCGGCTGACACTTTTTTATAGTTTTATATTAGCTAATTTAAGTGATAAAATATGACCATAAAAAAACAGAGACATTAAAATTGAACTTAATGTGATTAATTTCAACTACAAACTTTATTTTAAAATTAGAAATGTCTTATACAAACTCTTTGATTTTCAATGAAAAAATCGTAAATTGCATAAGATTACATGAAAGCGATTTTCAGAATTGTGCAATAACTGCTATTAACATTACCAACAGGGTTACAGGCAAATAAAAGTTACTGTCAGTTAAATAAATTTATAGTAAAATGAAAAATAAAATAAGCATATTATGTCTGGCTATTGTATTAATGGCCACTGACTATGGTTATGCACAAAGCCTTACTTTGATCCCAAATCCAACAGGATTATCCATATCATCTGACAAGGGAACAGTATATAAAGATAACATGTATTATAAATATAAAAGGAATATTAACGAAGAAATTTATTTTCAACTGGGAAAATACAATTGCGGCGAAATAACATTATTTGAAAACCTGGATACAGAAGATAAAGGATTTGTTGGTTATGGGCTAGTCTATAATGATACTCTTTTTTGGCCATATAAATCAACAGGGCATAAATGTCAACTTGCCAAGTTCTATGGCAACACTTATAAATTACTGAATAATCCTGATACCTCAGAATATGGTATCAACAATAGTAACATTACATGTAATAACATCCTTTATTATAGCTATATAAATTCATCCTTTAAATTTCAAATAGCTAAATACAATGGCAATTCATTTTCACTTATTGAAAATCCCGATACCGGAACTGGATTTAACAGTGAAGGGATTATTTATAAAAACGAACTGTATTTCAGATACTTAAATGCAGCTTCTATTTATCAATTAATCAGGTATGACGGCTGTTCACTTTCATTGATTGATAATCCGGATGAAGGGATAGGATGCATAGGTTCAAGGATAGTTTTTAACGATAATTTATATGTAAAATATATAAACCAATACGGCAAAACTCAATTGGCAAAATACGATGGTAACTCATTAACTTTAATTGAAAATCCTGATAATGCAGCCGGCGTGATTTATGAGGCTCTATATGAGATTCTATATAAAACTCTTATAATTTATGACAATAATCTGTACTGTATTTACAAAAACAGCCTAAATACCTACCAGCTGGCAAAATATGATGGCAATTCACTAGCATTAATTGCTAATCCTGATAACGGACAAATCAGCAGTAGCGATGCATATAATATGCCCTTTGTTTATAAGAACGAACTGTATCTTGAATACAAGGGTCCCTCAGGAAATACCAGATTAATAAAATACGACGGTAATAAATTCACATATATCTATGATCCGGACTCAGCTAATGCTTACATCATAACTTATCCGTTTATATATAATGATAATCTTTACTACCAGTATAGAACAAATCATTGGAATGGCACCTTGGTAGAGTATGACGGCAGTTCACTTACAATGATTTATAATCCGGATACATTCTGCAATTATTGTGGATACTATGGCAATCCGATTATATATAACAATGACCTTTATATCCAATACAGGCACGATTCATTCATTGTCCAACTAGCAAGACTGGTTTCAACATCCGACACAAAGCCAATTAACATTATCACCGGTTCAGCAGGAACCCAAAATCAAGGATCAGTCCAATTCAGTATATATCCTAATCCTGCAACGGACAGGCTGATAATCGAAGCCTTAAGTTCAGAAAATCCTGCTAACATATCCCTGTTTGATATCTCAGGCAAAAAGATTATGAACAAGCAACTGCTAAAAACAAGAACGGAAATAGACATCAGCCGGCTGCTGCCAGGAGTTTATATCCTGCAAATCGAAAATGATACAACTGTTGAAATAAAAAGGTTTATTAAAATTTAATCAACCTGCTTCATTTCTTTTCAGATAAAATCCGAAATTGGAATATCTTTTAAAAGATGATGATATTTATATTAATAAGGAAATTGCTTAATTTTAATTAATGGAATTAACAGAAATACCACTTAAGAAAATACATAAATTTTAGACCACGTCACTTTGACGATTCATATATTAGCCTATCAAAAAAACATCCTTTAAATGGGACTCTATTTCATGCAAAAAAATAGTA
>CAZFHF010000493.1:0-2278 GCA_964518655.1 uncultured Bacteroidales bacterium
GGTTTTATCTTTCTGGTTAGGAACAAATCAACCAGAAGCTGCGTCGATAATATACCTGCAACAGCCATATTTTCTATTTCAGATAAATTAGTGCCGGTTTTTCTTTTAAGTAGTAGCTTGCTAATAGCTTTATCATTAAAAATTTTATTTGTCCGAATTGAATCTTCAGATAAAAGGTCATTAACATATCCTGAAGAGTCTTTGGCAAAAAAACTACCTGAAATAGGTGCCCTGTATGCTTGCTTTGATCTTTTCAATATACTTTCCGGCAATTTTCTGTTCATTAACTTTTTCAGCAAATATTTTTCATTTAATCCTCTAAGTTTAAATTTTGCCGGCAATCCGGCACAAAACTCAATTAATCTGTGGTCGAGAAAGGGATAACGTCCCTCGACAGAATTTGCCATTGCCATCCTGTCACCTTGAGAAGACAATAAGTAACCTGACATAAAAATATTAGTTTCCAGCCATTGTGCTCTTGATAACAGGTTCCAGTTATTAAATCTGCCAGGGATATTATCCAGCAATTCTTTCAGAGGATCATAACCAGATAGTTCTGATTGTATATCTTGTGATAAATAGGAGTGTAATCGTGATGTATTACTCCATCGTAATAAATGAGAATATAGCGGTGAGTCGGTTTCCAGAAGTTTATATCCAAAGAAAAACTTTAACATATTTTTGTTTTTCCCCTGAAATTGTCCTATATAGGGATAAAGCTTCTGTAATAATAATGGCCTGTAAATGGAATCAGGTTCTTTTGCCCAGAACTCCCTGATAACAGCTTCTTTAAATATGTTGTATCCTGCCAGCATTTCATCGGCGCCTTCCCCTGTAATTACTACTTTAATGTTATGTTCATGCACATTCTTTGATAATAAATACATTGGTACAGGAGCAGTTCGCAGAACAGGTATCTCAGTATGCCATATAACATTTGGAAAGGCTTCAGCTATATCAAGATTAGTACATTTAAAAGCAATATGTTTTGTACTGAGATACTCTGAAACTTCATTTTGATAACTGGTTTCATCAAACTCATTATCTTCAAATCCAATAGAATATGTATTTAAATTCTTATATGCTACCCTCTTAATATATGAAGTCGTAGTACTTGAATCTATTCCTCCGCTCAGGTATGCTGCAACAGGCACATCCGCACGTAACCTTAGTTTTACGGCATCTAAAAATAAGTTATCAAATTCTTCTATTGCATCACTAATATTACCTTTATATTGTTGATCTTCAGATTCCGGGAATGTCAACTGCCAATATTTTACAATTTGGTTGCCTTTCTGAGTTACTCGCATAAAACAACCAGGAGGCAACTCATAAATATTCTTAAAAGCTGTATGGGGAGTAATAGTCGTCCAAAAAGTAAATATTTGTGACAGGGAAATGGTGTTTATTTCAGGTTTTATGTTAGGATGCTCCAATATTGATTTAATTTCAGAACCAAAAACAAAATCGTTGTCTATTTCAGAGTAAAAAAGAGGCCTTATTCCAACCCTGTCTCTTGCAAGAAAAAGTTGATTCCTTTTTTTATCCCAGATAGCAAAAGCAAATTGACCATTTAATTTATCAAGGCATTTTTCACCATATGCCTGATACAGGATCAATAATACTTCTGTATCACTATTAGTCTGAAACTTGTATCCTTGGGCTGTTAATTCTTTCTTTAGCTCGACATAATTAAATATTTCTCCATTATATACGATCCATAATGTTCTGTCAGCATTGGAAAGAGGTTGTTGACCGCTTACGAGGTCTATGATACTTAATCTTACATTTCCAAGTCCGATATTATTGCCTAAATATATTCCACTCTCATCAGGACCGCGATAACCGATTTTTTTGAGCATGCTTATTAATACATCCTGTGATATATTGTTTTTATAACTTAGTATGCCAGCAATGCCACACACATGTATGATTATTTGATTTTTAATTTAAAAACTATCAGAACTGTTGATTTTGTTTATTTAACACATATTGAGTCATTGCATTTATCGATTCAAAATTTTCTTCTATCATATCTTCATCCTGGGTGGTAACACTGAAATTTTCTTCCAGGAAATCAATAAGTAATACAAAGCCCATTGAGTCAAATATACCATCTTTAAAAATAAGAGTTTCCTCATTAAGAGTTTTATTATTATTGAAAGTATTCTTCTTAATATATTCAGTCAATTTTTCCTTAATTTGAAACTTGTTATCCTTTTTCAGTTATTTAAAAATGCTTTTGCTTCTAAGCAAAAGATGGTAGACAAAAAATTTT
>CAZFHF010000494.1:0-1736 GCA_964518655.1 uncultured Bacteroidales bacterium
TTGTGAATTATAAACCACTAATGCACCACTATATTTCACGTAATTATATCTTATCATGCAGTTGGAAATTACCAGTTTTGAGAAATTTTTAATTGCAACCACCCCTGAGTAAAAGCTTGGGTAATATAACATGTTATTTGCATATTCTATATTGCAGTAAATAAGTTTTGAGGTATCGCTATCGGGATTCGTAAAACAAAAAACTATCCCGGCCCAGCCTGTATAGTATTTATTATTATATCCTGAAGAATCGGATGTTGTAAATGTTATCTGATCAGAAGGAGTACCTTCTGCCAGCAGTCTGCCTCTGACATCCAGCTTGTACGGCCCCAGGAATTCTATTACTGTTCCTGGTTTAATAGTAAGTGTGGCAGCTGAGTCTATCACAATATCACAGTCAATTTTAACTGTGTCAAGCTCCCAGCTGGTATTTCCGGTTACTCTTCCGCAGAAATGCTTGCTGAAAGTAATATTGAAAGTATCAACAGCTTCGGCTCCATGATTGTCAGATACTTTTATATAAATATCTGCCGAACCTGTCCAGTTATATTCCGGAATAATCTCAAATTCATATTTTCCTGGGTTATGATCAAGTTCAAATATGTTTATACCATGTGAATCCGATGTTAATGAAACAGAAACAGTATCATGAATATCAGGATCGCAGTAGAAAATACTTCCCTTGAATATGGTATTGAAAAAATTATGTGCGTCTTCGGTCCTGGATAATGCAGGAGGCATGTTTTCAGGTTCGCCCTGATATTCATACGCTCCTATATCAATTATATCCATTGCTCCGTCATAAATCCTGGGATTTCCTTCTATGTCAAAAGGAAAACCAGATATGTCGGTCAGGGGATCTCCTGCATTTATGCATGCAGAGGAATCGGTAAGCCTGAAATCATAATTTTTTTTATCAGCAAAATTTGGTGCTATATCGATATTGTTATAATATTCGATCATACCAACATCAAAGGGAGCGCCGGAATTGAAGAAACTGTTTAAACCTCCGCCGATATTACAGAAGCTGAATCCAGGCTTATAGCCATAGGGGCTGCTAATGGACTTTAAATGTACCTCTTCATCATGCATTGCTTTATTCCCCCATAATACAGTATTTTTTATTACCTGTTCACCGGTAATAGATCCTTGAATATATAAGCTCCCTCCGTATTTAGCCAGGTTATTGTATATTGTATTGTTAATTATTCGGGTTTCTCCTGGATCAATTAAATGGAAGGCCCCGCCATATTCAGCATTAAGGTTTTTGTATATAATATTGTTAACAGATATGCATTTTGAATTATTGAAGAGAAATCCTCCTACGTTATGTCTTATTATACAATTGGAAATAAGCAATTTATTAAAACCAAGTACCCTAATGGCCCTGTATTTAGAGTATTCCAGAAT
This sequence comes from uncultured Bacteroidales bacterium, assembly GCA_964518655.1. Classification (GTDB taxonomy): domain Bacteria; phylum Bacteroidota; class Bacteroidia; order Bacteroidales; family UBA10428. The sequence continues at coordinate 1,411 of CAZFHF010000494.1, forward strand.
GCAATGAATAATTTTTGAGGTATCAACATTATCTTCATCCAAACTTCTAAAATCAAATCTTATTCCATCCCATCTCATCCAACTGGACATAGAAGCTGAGGTATCTTTAACTGTAAACACTATCGGATTTCCTGGCTCGCCTATTGCAAGCAACCTGCCCTGCACCTTGAAATAACAGAATTTCTGGAATTCAACAACCGTCCCTGGTTTGATTGTAAGAGTTGCATCCGGGCCAATTGTCACCGAACAACAAACCTTCATAATATTTGTATCCCAGGTCGTATCTTTATTTATGTCACCACAGAATGTGTAATATATTTCAACTT
>CAZFHF010000494.1:1746-2274 GCA_964518655.1 uncultured Bacteroidales bacterium
CTTTCCATAACTGTCCGTCACTTTTACGCTGATATACACTGTACCTGTCCAGCCCGGGGCCGGAACAATATCATAAGTTGATCCTGTAGTATCTCCTGACAGGTTAATGATACTCACATCCGTCGTGTCAGATTTTATTAGAATTGTATGATAGTCATCGACATCAGGATCTATAAATTCAACTTTTCTATGTAATGTTTCGCCTGGTAATATTGAAAAATCTTTTGATTTAACTACAAAGGGAGAATTATTTTCAACTTTATATTGATATTCGTATGCGCCAATATCTATTGTATCGCCTATGATCCTTGGGTTTCCGGCGATATCAAAAATAAAATCAGAAATATCTGTATCGGGATCTCCTGCATTTATGCATGCAGAGGAATCCGTAAGCCGCAGATCATAATTTTCTTCATTAATAAAGTTGGGAATGGTATCAATATTGTTATTGCTTTCATAGTTAAGAATACAATCATCCATTTGACGATTGCAACTAATACGAATATCATCAATTCCTCCTTCTATATT
>CAZFHF010000495.1:0-2269 GCA_964518655.1 uncultured Bacteroidales bacterium
ACAAAAATATGAAAATAAGTTTTATCAGGGAGTGATGTATCCCAAACTTATGGCAAGATATCTGCCACCCGGACTGCTTGGACTTCTTATAGCAGTTTTTATGGCCGCGTACATGTCGACCATTGCTTCCCAGCTTAACTGGGGAACATCTTACGTGATAAATGATTTCTACAGGAGATTTTTAAAAAAGGGTCAGACAGAAAGGCATTATATTATCATTTCAAGGATATGCATATTTATCCTGATACTTTTTTCATTATTCATATCGAGGTATTTTCTTAAAAGCATCTCGGGGGCATGGATATTTATTTTGAATGTTAGTGCCGGACTCGGAGCCGTGTTAATTCTGAGATGGTACTGGTGGCGGATTAATGCATGGTCAGAAATTGCAGCAATGATTGCACCTTTTGTTATTTATCCTCTTGCGCGCAATGGCATAAACCTGGATGCAGAAGTATTCTCGCATCCTTTATCTATTCATATAACAGGACTTGAACCACCCCTTACACTTTATCCTGTAGTGATGGGGACAACTTTGACATGGCTGCTGGTTACCTTTCTGACAAAACCGGTTGACAGAAAGGTCCTTGTGTCATTTTACAGGAAGGTGCATCCGGGTGGAGCAGGCTGGAAAGCAGTTAGCCGTGAAATCAGGGATGTCAGGACATCCACACATTTCGGACGGCAGCTTGTTAACTGGATCTTCAGTGTAATAGCTATTTATGCAACCATGTATGGTATTGGTAAAGTTCTGTTTTCAGAATACTTTAAGGGTATTATTGCCCTGGTTATTGCATGTTTGACAGCATTTATTGTATACTTAAACATAAAAAAAGATAACAGCATTTAGAATAACTTAAAAACTAAACAATTATGATACTGAATTCAGGTGTAAGAAATAAGAGACTGATGTCTCTTGATGCCCTCAGGGGTTTTGATATGTTCTGGATTGCAGGTGGTGAGGGAATAATACATGCGCTGGCAAAGTTAATCGGATTTTCATTTTTCATATGGGTTGACAAACAAGTGGAGCATGCTGAATGGAACGGATTTACCTTTCATGATTTGATTTTTCCTTTATTTCTCTTTATTGCAGGAGTGTCTATGCCGTTTTCCTTTGAGAAAAGGCTGAACAGGGGAGATAGCAAGAGTTCATTGTATTTCCATATTGTAAAAAGAGGAATACTACTTGTTATTCTTGGAATGGTTTATAACAGTTTTGGTTCTGATCCGGAGGAGATAAACAGGTATGCCAGTGTTCTGGGGCGAATCGGACTGGCATGGCTATTTGCCGGTATTATTGTTATGAATACAAATAAGATGGGCAGGATTTTCTGGTGTGCCGGGATATTGCTTTTTTACTGGGCCATAATGAGCCTGATCCCTATACCCGGACATAAAGCAGGTGATTTTTCGATGGAAGGAAACCTGGCATCCTTTATTGACAGAAAAATACTGCCAGGCATGCTATATGATAAAATACATGATCCGGAAGGCATACTCTCCACTATACCGGCAATATCTACAGCATTATTGGGAGTAATAACCGGTGATTTTTTAAGGTCGGATTATAAACTCAAGGGTATTATAAAAGCACTTTTGTTAGGTATATCAGGTATTATACTACTGGTTGCCGGGAAAATATGGGGCATTGCCTTTCCTGTAAACAAGAACCTGTGGACCAGTTCATTTGTCCTCTATGCAGGGGGCTGGAGCGTTATCATGCTCGCATTATTTTACCTGCTTATTGATGTGTGGAAGTTTAAGAAATGGGCATTCTTTTTTATTGTCATCGGAATGAATTCAATAACCATATATTTAGGCCAGGCTATTGTGGATATAGGAAAATTGGTTGATTACTTTTTTAAGGGATTAATAAATATATTTTCTGAAAACGCCCGTCCGGTATTTTTCTGGGTTTTTTATATAATGATTAGCTGGCTTATTTTATTTTATTTGTACAGAAAAAAGTTATTCCTGAAAATATAAAATATGGACAGCGCCCCGGGGACTATACCCGAATGGGCGCTGTCCCATAATATGGGCGCTGTACCTGTTTTTTATCTCAAAGCAGCCTGGGCTGCGGCGAGTCTGGCGATAGGAACCCTGAAGGGTGAACAACTAACATAATTCATTCCTACCCTGTGACAAAATTCGACTGAGCTGGGCTCACCCCCATGCTCACCGCAAATTCCTATTTTAAGGTTTTTTCTTGTGCTTCTTCCTTTTTTTACGCCAATTTCCACCAGTTGTCCGACCCCCGTCTGGT
>CAZFHF010000496.1:0-2268 GCA_964518655.1 uncultured Bacteroidales bacterium
TTTTTATTAAAGACATTACCGAGCAAAAGTATATTGATGAAGCATTAAAAGAAAGTGAAGAAATATTCAGGACTTTTGTGGAAAAAGCCGCAGATGGAATAATTGTTCATGATATTGCTGGCCGAATTATAATAGCCAATAGCGTAATATGCAATTGTTCTGGTTATTCAAAAGAAGAGATGTTATCAATGAACGTTGCTGATCTGGATCCTGGAGTTATAAAACATGAACACCGCAAAAAATACTGGGAAGGTTTAAGTTTCGGCGAGCATGTTATATTTGAATCCGTTATTAGACGTAAAGGTAAAAGTACATACTGCGCAGAGATCAACCTGGTAAAGATCATGTTTAAGGACAAGCCAATATTATTAGGTTTTGCCCGTGATATCACTGAACGCAAACAATATGAAACGGAACTGCACAGAGCAAAAGAAAAGGCAGAAGAAAGTGACATGCTAAAATCCGCATTTCTTGCAAATATGTCTCATGAAATACGTACCCCTTTAAACGGAATCCTTGGATTTGCCGATATGCTTAAAAATCATGAACTGTCGGAAACAAAACGAAAACACTTTATTAATATAATACAGGAAGGAGGACATCACCTTCTGCAAATAGTCAATGACATTATTGATATATCCAAAATTGAAGCCGACCAAATAGAAATCCATGAGTCAAAGACCAGTATTAATGATCTGCTTATTGAACTTTTCACCTTCAATGAACCTATTGCCAGAAAAAACACTATTAATCTATTTTTCCAAAAAGATCTAACAGATTCTCAGGCAAATATATTAACTGATTATATCAAACTCAAGCAGATACTACAGAATCTGCTGAGCAACGCAATAAAATTCACTCATAAGGGCTATATTAAGTTCGGTTACATCCTTAAAGGTAAATTCCTGGAATTTTATGTTGAAGATACAGGTATAGGCATAGCTCCTGATTTACATAAAAGTATTTTTGAGCGGTTCAGGCAGGGAGATATAAATCCTAACAGGGAATATGGCGGTACAGGACTGGGCTTGTCTATTGCTAAAGCATATACCCAAAAAATGGGCGGTAAGATATGGCTGTCATCTAAACCTGGCAAAGGAACAATATTCTATTTTACAATACCTTATAAACCTGCTAAAGGTGCAGAAAAACCTGAGATAAGCAATAAAAAGAACGATGTTGAAACTGTGAAACTTACAATACTGGTTGTTGAGGACGACGATGTAAATTTCCTGTACCTTGAGGAAATACTAACAAATATGAAAGCAACAGTGTTGCATGCCAAATATGCCGGTGAAGCCCTGGAGATATGCAGTAATGATCCAGAAATAAACCTTGTTCTTATGGATATCAAGTTACCTGACATGAGCGGATATAAAGCAACAAAGGAAATTAAGCAATTAATCCCCGAACTGCCGGTTATTGCACAAACCGCTTATGCCCTGGAAGGTGACAGGGAAAAAGCACTGGAATGCGGATGTGATGAATATATCGCCAAACCAATAAAACAGGATCAGCTTATTGAACTGATATTAAAATACAGAAAGAAATAGTATAGATACTGAATATTTTTGTTTACTATTCTTTGTAGTTCGTCACCACAATTTCATTTATCCTTCCTCTTCCTGAACCATCGGAGTTTATTAACCTTCGCGCCGTAATCCTGAAAATATTAAATCCGTAATACAGGTTGTCAAAAAAGTCATCTCCGGGATCAACATTCTTGGGATCAGAATTACTTAACATTACCCTGACACCCTTTTTATCAAGTTTTCTGATTATTCCTGCCAGCTGTATTTGTTCCTCTTCCCCGAAAAAACAATTTGTATATGAAGTAAAATTAGATGTTGCACTTATAGGGCGATAAGGAGGATCAAAATACACAAACGAATTATCCTCACTGATTCTAACATTCCTGAAATCAGCTTTCCTGATCTCAGCTATGCTTAAAAACTCAGATACCTTTATAAGGTTATTCTCATCAATTATTGCAGGTTTTATATAATTACCCGCAGGAGCGTTAAATTCCCCTTTCGAATTCATGCGGAACAATCCGTTATAGCAGGTCTTGTTAAGAAAAATCATCTGAGCTGCCCTGACTATCCAGTTCTCACAATAATCCTCATAATTAATATTAAGCCTTTGATTATTGAATTCATCCCTTATCCTGTAGAAATATATCCTCCTTCCTTCTTTATCCTTACTTAAATAATATTTTGAATAATCATTCAGGATCTCCATTATCCTGTAAACATCATTCTGAATTAC
>CAZFHF010000497.1:0-2268 GCA_964518655.1 uncultured Bacteroidales bacterium
ATCCTTCAAAAACTCTCAAATCTTACTTTTGTCGAGCAGCTCTAAGCGTTGGCTGAAGCAAATGGTTAGCAATTTAATATTACATTAAACCTTATGTCAATCTGCCTTTCTTTTATACAGTTTAATCATTTCAGTTTTGTTTTCAAATTGAAATAATTTAGTGCAAAGACCCAAAATAACATTGCACATCAAAAAATTTTATTGTTATATTGGCAAATGAACGTTGTTTGGAATATTGCTGGAATAATTATATATCAGAATAATTTGAGAAGATTATTTTATGGAAAAGCAACAATTTGAGGAGGATGTTATGAAAGTCAAAGTACTGTGCCTTTTTCTCATTTTTCTTTTTCAGGGATTATCCGGAGAAGTCAACACAATAAAAGTAAAGGTTGAACCTGATTTTCCCGAAGGTCTTCCACCAGTACCAATTATTTGGAATGGAATTGAAATTGCAGAAACCGATCCAGGGAAATCTGTGGCGATCAGCATTGATCTTAAAGAAGACAAACAATTGTTATGCGTTGGAGAAGCCAAAGTAAATTTATGGATGACTGGTTCCAAGTTAAATGGAGAAATTATTTCGGGTAGTGTTAAGATGAAAAAAGGTCCAACTCTCGAAGTTAAATCCAAACTATCACCCGAAAAAATGCTGATTAATGCTATGGATTATCTACCTCTTATCAAAACCAAATTAGAAGATCCACAACTATCAACAGAAAAACAGATACTCTATAACCGCTTAATGACAAATATTATTAATTTTGATTTCACAACTGAAAATATAGCTGCTAGCGTAACCGGAGTTGATCCAGCCAAAGATATGGTATTTTTATCCTTTTCCTATTTTGGTACTATCAACATAGCTTGGAACGATACTGTTAATATACTCGAAACCTATTTTGCTGGTAAAGTACCTTTACCGGGAAATCGGGCGCAGGTATTTGCTGATAATTTTAGTAAAATCCAAAAAGTTGGGATACTGAAAATTTCACAGAATGGTGAATTGAACCTTACATCTGTAAAAACGCAAAAGTATAAGTGGGGAACCTATAAAAAAGATAAGAAAACTAAATCCAAGTATATCCAACCAATGACTTTTTATGTAAAGAATAAGTAATTCATAATGAACTACCCCAACGCAAGCATCGGGGAATTTTTTCGATTAAATTTATTTCTTGGAAGATGATAATAGTCGAGAAAGACTATTATATGAAATGCCAAGTTGAATTGCTAGAAGGGTTTCCTTTTTTTCAAAATTTAAAAACAGCAAAGATGGGATAAGCGTTTTCTCATTTTAATTCTGGTTCGTCAAAGCGAAGTAAACACCATCTTACTACAACTCTTTGCTTAATAATATTGAAGCAAGCATTAAATAGATTACTTGTCAAATATATAGGAGAAAAGTGAGGATGCAGCAAATTCAGGAAGAAACTTTTTGCGTTAGGAATCACAATAGGGGATTTATTTTGGTGGTATTTATCAGTTTGTTCAGAAAAATGAAATATGAAATGAATAGGTTGATCAGGTTTTTGGGCATCTTGAAGCATTAAATGCAGGAATACGGTGAGATTTACATAAAATACCAATCAAAAATGTCACCCAATGGAATAGGTATTACACCAATTAATCCAATATTATGTTTTTTATCATTGTCAGGTACTTTGAAAAAATCATAAGTAGCATAACCTAATAAACCTGCCCATCCTTTAACTCTATATCCCTTACTCAATCTATTAGTACTAATCGATTTTATATCTGTATGGCCAACTCCTAACCCACCCAGAATCGTAGCTATCTGAAAGTCTACATATCGCATAAATATTTTATCCAATCCTTTATATTTTCTTATACCAAAAGAGATTCCGGGAGCGATAATTGGATCTCCAGAAAAAGAGGCTAAACATACACCAAAAGTAATTTGATTTCCTAGGAAAAGGCCATCATCAAAACCATAACCAAGTTGAATACCCAGACTGATGTATGGTACATTATCATTTGCAAATAATTGAACGCCAAATGATAGAATCAATACTATTCCAAATAGGGTAATAATATTTTTCATGTCTTCCTCCGACAAATTTTCGTGTGTTATTTCTATTATATGCTAACGAACAAGCATCACCTACAGCGAAAAATAATGCCGCCAATCTTTTCCTTCTCAATTCATCTCTCAAAAAACCAGAAAACTCAAAATTCATCGAATAGCTTTCGCTGTTAGGTGCACCATACTATTATGCTTATGAACGGACTTAAAATAAAAAGCGG
>CAZFHF010000498.1:0-2249 GCA_964518655.1 uncultured Bacteroidales bacterium
TTCTTATCTCTTTTCTCTCTAAATTAAAATATCTTGATGGAGGATCTATCTCAGGTAATATGAACTCCTCCTTAGAAGAATCAATAACATAACTCATTTTGAAAAACGAAAAATAATTTTATTTATGAAAGACTATTGTTTTTTCTCCATTAGTTTTCCTATTTCTAAGAACAATATCATTTCCTCTTTCTTTTTCAAGCTGCAAAAATCTATTTATAGATATGCTGCTTCTTATTACCTCAGCAATACTTGGCAAATCCAGTTCTTTTTTTAATTCTTCCAGTTCTTTTACTGCTTTTTCCGAAAGAGTTATGTTTATCTTCTTAGCTTTTGTCATTTTGTTTAGAATACACCTCCTTTTTTAAGCTTTTTTATAATGTATCATAATAATACATTTTTTGTAGTTTTTTTGTATTGTAATTATGAAACCATAATTTATAAATATATCTTTTTCTTACAAGCTTAATGGATGTAGAAGACGAAATAAAAAAACTAATCTGTGGTTTAAAGGATGTAATGAGGAAGGGGGAAATAATTGCTATTATATACAATCCAGAAAAAAAAGAGGGTATGCAAGAAAGAGATTGTGATTTTTTAAATGCTTTACTGGATAAGGTGAAATATACCTATCCTTTGATTTTGTTGAGTGGTCATGGAGGAGATTTTAGTACAGGCTTATTTTTTCCAACCTTAATAAATAAAAAAGTGGAAAAATACAGGGTATTTATCCCACGTGTTTGTGGTTCGGCTCTTTGTTACACTATTTTAAAATCAAGAGAATTATTCATTGGGGAAAACACTTATATCAGTCAAATAGACCCTCTTTTTGAGTATAATGGAAAAATGGTAAGGGCAATAGAACATATCCACAGTGTTAATGATGATCTTAAAGGGAAATCCCGTGAGGTTTTTGATGTAGCCCAAAAATATGTAAAAGAACTTAGTAAAAAACCCTCAATATTCAAATATAGAGATATGTCAGAAGACGAATTTCAACATGTAGAGTTAATAGTTACTAATTTTATGAATAAAGAAGACCATATTAGGGAAGTTACTCCTAAAGACCTTGAAGAATTAGAGGTAAATTTAACAAAGGTTCATGGGAGTGATGCAGATAAAATTTCAAATAATTTAGTAACCTTATGTCAAGATTATACCATAGAGCAAAATGCAAGAGTTATTTTTGTAAGCTCTATTCCCATAATCCTAGAAGGTAAAGAAAAAGGGTCTTTTATTGCTAGATTAGATTAATTTTCTCTCCCGAAAGATTTTAATAAAATATGTCTATCTTACTTCTATGACTATGTATCCAAGAATACTGGAAAACCAAATTAATGAGTTAAATAGGAATCTTGAAAATTTAGAAAAGTCAATAAAAAATTCCTCTGAAAGTTCTAATTCTCTTCAAAAAAGACTTGTATTTTGGACAAAAGTTATGGCTGGAGCAATTATAGTTCAAGCAATAGCAATAGGGGTTCAAATTTACTTAACTTTTTTAAAAAATCCTTAATCCTTCAAATGACAAATTAACAAGGTGGCAGTTCATCTAGGTTATTTTCTGTTATTCCATCCCTATGAGAAGTAAGATACTTTGTTCCATCTCGTCTCTTACGCGCATAAACCTTTGCACGAATTCCTCTCTCAAAAGTGTGGCATTCTCCCTTTCCTCCATTAATAAAATCCCAGACTTCTAACATTGTAAAAATCCTTTGATTCTCAATCTTTACATGAGTAATGACTTGGTCTTTTGGATTATTCCATCTTTTAGCAATTATTCTTAATGACATTTTTACCTCCATAATTTAGTTAAAAGAGGGAATGATAACAACTATATAAAGAATTATTTTTACTCACAAAGAAAAACAACCTTTTGATTAAAAACATTAAAATTAAAAAGAATAGAACCTCTCTTTCTTTTGTGGAGACTAAATGGTTTTCAGTAAAAAGATATGAGTTTCAGTCTTTAATAATTGGGGTAGGCTTATTGGTAGGAAGCTGGTTTTTATCAAATAACTTTGGTGTTTCAGATTTTATAGTTGGGGTAGTCGGTATTCTTGGGCTTATTATTACCCTAATTTCGGGGGTATTTATAGTGCTTAGTTTAATTTCCCTTTTCCTTTAAATGATTTTTGTGCAACTTTACTTTCCATTGTGCAACCTGCCCAAATTTGTGCAAGGCATAAGCCGCCGAAATATTTATAAAGTATATCCGTGTGTGTATACACAAGAGGTATATCCTCACCTACTCT
>CAZFHF010000499.1:0-2214 GCA_964518655.1 uncultured Bacteroidales bacterium
TCACGGTTTTTGAACATCCTGCTTTCTATAACATGACGCTTATATCGCACCACCCGGACACCGCACCAGTGCCCTTAATAAAGGTTCTGTACCATGACTAATTCCTGGCTCCGTTGTCAGTTTGTAACGCGACACTGCGCCAGTGCCCATTAATAAAGTTCCTGTAAGGTGACTTATTTCTACTCATTTAGCAGCATTGTACCGCGACACGCGTATACGCCCGGCAATTTGTATCTGGACTCCAAAAACCGCGCCATGGCCTCCTTGTGCCGTGACAACCTTGTGGCTAAAGTACCAAGACACTGGCCGGCACTTGCGTCGGCCAACACAAACGCCCCATATTGCCGGGCCGTTAGCAACAAGTGAAAGTGCGGACACATGATTAAGCTGATCAAATAAGACTCTTAACATTTCAAACTCATTTAATTCCAATTAAAACTTTAAACCATGGATGATTTTAATAAAATTAGTACTGAAACTATCCAAGAATTTGTAAAGGAATATGGTGAAAAAAAATATCGTCAAATATATGATACTCTCTTGACATCCTCTTCATTTAAGAAAAATCTTCCACTATTAATGACTGGGGATAGACCTCCTAATTCATCTGAATTAATAGTAGTTGTTCAAAACATAAGATCCTTTGCGTTTTCCAGTAAAAGAAATACTGCAATAGCAGCTACAATTCTTCTTATCAAATGGAATGAACTCTGCAATAGCAATAATGAAATTTGCGATGACAGTAAACTCATAAAAATACTTGAAAATGCTTTCGAAAAGACTTCTGGACTATTATGGTAATAATTGGAAATATGAAAATTAATTTAATATTCTTTGTTATAGTAAGTTGGGGAATGGTTGTAAATAATTCCTTTTATAATAAATATAACCAAACTATTTCCAAATGCAATACAATTAGTTTATTATCAATTAATTCTAATCAATCCAATAGGTCGAAAATACCAATTAGTAATCCTATTAATCTTGAATATGAGTTTTATAAAATCTCCAGATTAGAAGATGGGACTTCGGCTAATTTATTTATTGAAAAAGGAAAGAAAAACCATACTGACGGAGATTATGTCTGGACAAAAGCTATCCCAATTTATGCTTCTCAGGGAATAAAGTATGTCTTTGAATATCAAATGGATTTTACAACCTTAGATCTGAAAGCTCTTATCTTCTGGCTTCAAACAAACATCGGAGAGAAAGTTAAAGGAGGAGCAATAGATAGGCCTTATTGGTATAAACAAGACATGACTTTATCAGAAGTATTTGAATACTGTAAAAATAATAATGAGAAAATAACTATGGGATATTATAACGAAAGCACAAAAAGTATGGCTCTTATTATATTAGATACGGGTTCCATCACAACAAAAACTTCAGCAGAAATTGGATTAGTTTATATTGTTTATAATCAGTAATATTTAAAATTGACCGGTTAAAAGCTTACTTGAAAAATAATTGTAAGCATCATTAATCATTTTTTCAAATTCATTAATAATATTTCCCCACTCATCAATATCAATATGAACAAAAGCATCCCATTTTGGATATTTACAAAATGGTTGTGCGTAATATTGATAAACGAGACGAATGATTCTTGCTTTATGATCCTCTAGACTATGATCGGCTTCATCATCATCATAATCCTGACTTGGCTCGAAATTATCATTGAAATATTCCTCTAAAAAATCTGCATAATCAAAAAACCTATTTTGAATATAAAGTATTCCAGCAATTAATGGTTCGGAGGGCTCATACCTCTCATATTCTTTAAACATTTTTAGAAAAAGTGGATTTTTTACCATAATAATGGCAAATCGGGTTATTATACTCTTTAATCCTTCATCTTCATTCTTCCACAAATCATATAGACTACAAGTATATCCGAAAGTCCTTTTTATGCATAAAGAAAATAACATTGCATTTAGGACTAGTTTCTCGAAACTTTTTATAGTTTTCTCATTATATTTTTCTAACGGAATAAAATTTGTATTGGATTGAGCACTAAAATTGGGAGGATCGATAAAGATATGATCATTAAAAAAAGTTACTTGAACCTCAAAACAAAGACCAATGTAAAATTCATAATCACGGCGTTGCTTTTGATTCGATGGAAAATATTTATTAAATAGTCCCATAATAATTTGGTTTTACCAATTAATGATCATTTAAAAATACTAAATATTCTCTAAGGGTAGATGAAAC
>CAZFHF010000500.1:0-2214 GCA_964518655.1 uncultured Bacteroidales bacterium
TATACTATTTTTCCCTGATTATTAAGAATGTATTTACCTACCTCTCTGACCAGTTCAATTGTGTCATTACAGATTCTTTCATAATTCATATCCATGAGTTTTCAATAATATTGGAAGTAAAAATATAAAATAAAGGCTGAATTGTTCACCCTGTGAAATAAAATCGAAGATTTTCCCGCTTTGCGGGATTTCACAGGATAAATTGCTAAACTGATAAATTTTGGCAATTGCGTTTTGGAATTTGCACATTATTTGAAATTTGTATTTTGAGATTTGGGATTTATTTGCATGTCTCAACTAACGCAAACTTCCGCTTGAACCGGGTTACAGGCTAACTTATAATCACTGCTTCTTGTTCCTGAGCTTATTTTTATAATATTTGTAAAGCTCAATCTGGGATCGTAACTTGCTTTTAGAGTCAGATTTAAGATAAATATTATCCTGTTCTTCATTTATTATTCTTGCCTTAACATTATCACTTAACTGTATATTAATGAGATCCTTGAGCTCCTGTTTAATTTCATCATCATAAATCGGGCATGTTACTTCAATTCTTCTGTCAAGGTTTCTTACCATTAAATCAGCAGAAGTAATGAAGTACAGTTCGTTTCCTCCATTGCAGAATACAAGTATTCTGGAATGTTCAAGATACTTATCCACAATACTTATTGCAGTTATATTTTCACTCATCCCTTTGATGCCAGGTATCAATGAACAAACGCCACGAATAATAAGTTTTATTTTAACTCCCGCATTATTGGCCTGATAAAGCTTATAGATCATTTCTTTATCAACCAGGTTATTTATTTTTATGATAATATATGCTTCCTTTCCGGCCTTTGCATTTTTTATTTCATTTTCAATTAATGAATACATTTTTTTGCGCATATGAAGAGGAGAAGCAATCAAATGTCTGTATATATAATTTTTATAAGTATTAGCAAAAAAGTCAAATATACGTTTCACATCGCTTGTTATTCTTTTATCAGCTGTAAATAATATCAGGTCGGAATACACAGTTGCATTGTCTTCGTGAAAGTTGCCGGTACTTAAGCAGGAAAAGTTTGCAGTATTCTTGCCGTCTTTTCTTGATATATGAACGAGCTTGGAATGTACTTTAAGATTGGGGATGCCAAAGAAGACATTTGCGCCTGCTTCTTCAAGCTGCCTTGACCAGTAAATATTTGCTTCTTCGTCAAATCTGGCCTGTAATTCAATAATTACATTAACGTTTTTTCCATTCCTCGCAGCAGTCATTAAGGAATTCATAACCTTGGAATTTCTGGCAACACGATATACTGTTATTGATATATCCTTTACTTTGGGATCAAGTGAGGCTTCCTGAAGCATCCGGATAAAAATATTAAAATCCTGATAGGGTACATGTACCATAAAATCCTTTTCAGATATCGTTTGCAGAATACTTTTATCATTTTTGACCAGCCTGTGCCCAAGAGGAATATCTTTCTTATATACAAGGTGATCTGCCCCAACATTCGGAAAACTCATAAAATCTTTGAAATTATGATATCTTCCACCCGGTATCAGATTATCATCTTCTTCAAGGTTAAGCTTATTAATAATAGTTTCCATTAAATCTTTGGCAATGCAGTTGTCGAATACAAACCTTACCGGCTGACCGCTGACCCTTCCGCTAACACCTTTTGAGATCAGCTCAAGGAAGCTTTTTGACACATCATTGTCCATATCAAGCTCAGCATCTCTTGTTAATTTAATAATCCATGCTCCGTATGTGTCATATTGCAGTATTGAAAACAGGTTCTTTAATGAGAATCTGATAATGTCTTCAAGTAATATTATGAATTTTCTGTTGTTGTCAGAGGGCAGGGATACAAATCTTGGCAGTATATCAGTAGGTACTTCAATAATAGCATATGCCTTTTCAATACCTGGATTAGTGCTTGTAAGTTTTGTGGCGAGGTATATTGACTTGTCTTTAAGTTCAGGAAATTTATCAACATTATGCAGAATGATAGGGGAGAGAAAGGGCAAGACATTTTCTTTGAAATACCTGCTTACATATTTCTCCTGTGAGGGATTTAACTCTTTTTCGTTTATAATAAATATATCTTCTTTCTCAAGCTCTCTTAATATCCCCTGATAGGTATATTCAAATTTATGCTGCAGCCGTATAACCTTTTTCTGAATCTTGCTCATTACCAGTTTTGGCTTTTCACCTTCAACTCTTTTCGA
>CAZFHF010000501.1:0-2187 GCA_964518655.1 uncultured Bacteroidales bacterium
ATGCAGGAGACACTGCAAATGTTCAGGGATTTATTACCAAAATATAAAGAAAAGCTGGTATAATATGAAACTTAGAATAACTATAATATTATTGTTTGTTTTTTTATTTTCCTGCAAAAATGAAACTAAAGAATTAAGTACCAACAATTATAAAGAGACAAAAAAAGCACTTGTTGGTGTTAACAGAATCCTGGTAAAAAAGGACTCAGAGAAAATAGCAGGATATGTTAACAGGAGAAACTGGGATATGACTGAAACAGAAACAGGCTTGTGGTATATGATATATGCAGAAGGAACAGGGGAAACAGCAAAAAAAGGACTGTATGCTACCATTAATTTCAATGTTTCCCTGCTTGACGGAACAGAATGTTATAGTTCTGACAGCCTTGGGCCAAAGAGATTTAAGATCGGCCAGGGTGGCGTTGAATCAGGCCTTGAAGAAGGAATATTATTAATGAGAGAGGGTAGTAAAGCTAAATTTATTTTACCTCCGCACCTCGCCCATGGTTTGATTGGCGATGATAATAAAATTCCTGCAAGATCAATAATTGTATATGATGTAGAATTAATTGCTCTGGAACAAAATAAATATTAAAATAAATTCTTTATGAAACAATCCCTGATCGTTTTTAACTTAATACTATTATTACTTTATTCATGTAATAATAAACAGGAATATCCCGGATATAAGCATTACAGGCACGGGATTTACTATCAATTACACAAGATAGGGGAAGACACAAGAAAACCCAAGGTTGGAGATTTTGTCACTGTTGACCTGATTTATAAAACACTTGATGATTCAGTATTTTTTACAGGAAGAAGAAAATTCCAGGTCACCAGGCCTGATTTTAAAGGAGCAATTGATGAATGTTTCATGATGATTACCGCAAAAGAAAGTGCTACTTTTATTATTTCAGCATCTGACTTTTTTAAGAAAACCCTCCAGACCAACCTGCCAAAATTTTTCGATGATTATAGTAAAATGAAAGTTACTATCGAAATAATTGAAATTCAAACTGAAAAAGCTTACAGGAAAGAAAAAGAGGCTTTCCTGCACTGGATTAAGGATTTTGGCGATTATGAAAAAATCATATTAAGACAATTTATCGAAGAAAAAGAATTACCTGAAAAACCAGGATCTTCAGGAATGTATTTCATTAATATCCGTAAAGGTGAAGGTAAAAAAATTGAAATCGGTGATACTATTACTATCAACTATGAGGGAAAGTTTTTAAACGGTAAATTCTTTGATTCTACAGTAAAACGTAATCAGCCTTTTCAGTTCGTATATGGCACAGAATGGCAGGTTGTTAAAGGACTGGAGGAAGCATTGGGAATGATGCACGAAGGTGAAAAATCATTAATCATATTACCTTCAGAACTGGCTTTTGGTACCAAAGGCTCATCAACCGGAATTATTCCTCCATTTACATCATTAATTTTTGAAGTTGAAATTTTAAAAGTAAATTAGCAAAAATATTAAGCAACCTTTTACGTTAAAAATCATCAAATAATATTACATTATTCATTAAAACAACGCAAAATGAGAAAAACAGTCAATATATTGATGATCGCCTTTATTTTTATATCTGGCCTTCTGATAACCAGTTGTTTAAAAGATGATTGGGAAGATGAAAAAAAACAGGAAAAAATAAACAGAGACGCCTATATTAAATCTCTGGAAGATGATGGATATACGGTAATTGCAGAGGATGGCATCTACTATGCAGTAGTAACTGAAGGAACAGGCGCTTCACCAACTGAGTATGATTATATAATTATTAACTTCACAGGAACCAAAACAGATAATACTATTATTGAAACTACTGATGCCAGTCTTGAAGATGACTGGTACTATTACCAGTATTATGATCATTATGTTTTCGGGCCAAAAAAAATATTACTTGGAAACAGCATAACAGGCTTTATTATAGGTTTGAAAAAAATGAGGGAAGGGGGAAGATCAATAATATTAATTCCTTCAGAGCTGGGATACTGGCGGAATGAATATGAAACCATAATATATGACACAGAGCTGTTAAAAGTGATTGAAGATCCTGTTGCTTTTGATTCGGTTCAGGTCGTATCATACGTTAATAATAATATGGATAATCCGGTATTATATAAAAATGTATACTATAGTGAAGAAGAATCATTAATTGTTTATGCTGTCAGCTTAACAAT
>CAZFHF010000502.1:0-2184 GCA_964518655.1 uncultured Bacteroidales bacterium
TTTTAGCATGTTATTTGACAAATAGGCGTTATAAATTTCCAGTTTATTTGATGCACTAATATAATTAAATGATATTATTGATATTACAATTAATACTAAATATTTCGTCCTTTCCATTGTTGCTGGTTTTTAAATTTGTTTATAAGCGATTTACAGATGAATAATCCTAAAAACATTTGTTGCATTATTATCAACAAAATATTTTCAAAAATGTTCTGCCTGCTTCTTGCTGATGCACAAATTCTTGTAAGAATGTATACAAGTATAAAAACAGCAGAATACATCAGCTGTAAATTCAGGATAACAAACAGAAATCCTAATGTGCTAATAAACCAGAATAATGCTGCCAGCAAGAATGAGTTTCCAAAGAAAGCAGTAACATTTTTTGAAAAACCATTCACAGCATCTTTAAAACCATTGTACATGCGGCATGCAACTCTTTTGTCGCCAACCTGGCACGAAACTTTCATTTTTTTTGATTTGAATAATCTTGCAATGGCAATATCTTCAACTTTATTTGATTTTACTTGTTCATGAGGATTTATATCCTTGTATGATGACGCCTCAAAAAACATAAATTGTCCGTTGGCTGCCGCAAGAGAAGTGAATTTTGATTTGCGAACCAGTATAAGAGGGAGCAGGGTGAGTAATATATAATTCATAACCGGCACTGTGAATTTTTCTCCCCAGCTCAGCATTAACTGCCTGGGAAATATTGAAATAAGCCCCAGCTTATGCTTCAGGGAATAAGAGACAGCCTGCTGAATAATGTCGCCGCTGATCCTTACATCAGCATCCAGGAACAGTAAATAATCTCCCATGGCGTATTTTGACAGTATATAGCAGGCATAGTTCTTGCCCAGCCACCCGTGAGGTAAACCTTTGGAATGAATTAATCTGATGCGGTTATCCTGCAGTGCGTACTTGCTTACTATACCTGCTGTGTTATCCTCACTCTGGTCGTCATATATTATAATCTCAATTTTTTGATACGGCTGATTAAGCATATCTTTGATTAACGATTCAATGTTTTTTTCTTCATTACGTGCCGGAATTAATACTGACACCATCCTGCCTGAATGTTCTGTTCCTTTGTGCATTTTTTCCGCAAAAAGCAAATTTACCAGCGATACCATGAATTGTATTGCTGTAAAAACAAAAACAAACCAGGCTATATATATCATAAATCTCTCAGCTTTTGGTTTTCTGAAAGGCATTGTTCATAGAACCTATTATATGAAGACTGAATTCTCGCGATTTGAAAATTGTCTGATTTATATTCAGTTAAATACACAAAAAGATACGGTTTTGGATTGGAGAAATAATCAACCAGGTTGGCAACAAACAGAATTTGAATTTTATTGGCGATATTATTTATAATCGATTCAACGCCTTTTTCAAAATTAAAACTCCTTGTATACAAGCTTTGTATTTCGCCTTGCGGAAACATTAGCACCATATTCCTGCTGTCTGACAATAATTCTGATGTATACTTTATTGTTTCAACAATGCTTCTGGAGCTTTTTCTGACTGAAAATCCGCCCGTATATTTGAAAAACCAATACCTGCGCAACTGTTCTTCGAGCATCATAAAATGAAATTTACGCCTGAAGAGTTTTGTATTCAGATAATTCAGCCAAAAACCGTCCCACCAGCTGAAATGATTTGAAATTATTAACAACGGCAAATGTTTCTCTTCATACTCTCCCTGAATATGGACTTTATGGAAATGCTTTTTTATTTTCCAGTTCGCATAATTTTTGAAAAACGGATATATGATCTTATGATGTTTTGCTTTTATTATCATGTAATAATATGTTTAAAAACTGCCAATAGAATGAAGAACACAAACTGGCAAAGCAAAATTGTTTTTGCCACCGGATTTTTTAATTTTATCCGGGACCCTGTCAATACTGACTGAAAGGCCATAGCCACAAAAAACCATGCGATATAGTTCTGTACCGGGATCATGTCATTTTTCCAGTACCACATATCGAGCAATGGGGCTGATTGCTCCATAATAATATCATATACAAGCATTCCTGCTGAACAGGCAATAATTTTAATCAGCGCCGGCATCCTCAGCGGTTCTGCGACCGAAGCAAAACAATAAGATAACATCAGCCAGTTAAACCCGATTAGCAAAGGGGTTTTAAATAATTTCGGGCCCAGGGCATCCCCATA
>CAZFHF010000503.1:0-2176 GCA_964518655.1 uncultured Bacteroidales bacterium
AAGCAAAAAGTGTGACAAACAACTTACCCATATTGTCCGTGTTAGGTTTAGGATTAATTTTTAAAACTGTCTGGATGTAAGAGTACTTTGTCGTCCAGTCATTTATCTCGTCATTCAGGCGGGCTGTACTGTTAGGCTCTTTTGCAGCTTTGGGTTTTAGCGCAGTTTGGCGTGAGCTGCAAATGTGCCTGACAGCGGGACGGACCAAAGAAAATAAGTGTAGCTAATTATTAACAGAAACTAAATTCATTAAACCATATTAGTTATTCTATCTGTCCTAAATCTCGTAGTTTCCAATAACATTTGGCAGTATAAAATACATCTTTTGCTGCATCGTGTGCTCCTTCCATTTTCTTATTAAATAATTTATAATGAAGTTCTTTAAGTTTTGGATATTTATGTCCATACTTATTAGTAAGCCCACAGAATTCAGTAGTGCTTTTCATTGTGCAGATTTTTTTCATTTCTGGAATTTTGCCTAAGAAATATTTATTAATAAAAGAGTTGAATGTTTCAAATCCTACATTTTTCTCATTGCGAGCACAAAGTGCTTCTAAGCAGTTTAAATCATAATCAATATTATGCCCAATTATATAACCAACTTCTTCGGCATCAAAAAAATTATAAAAAACACCAAACAAATCATTTAAATGCGTAATAGTTACATTCTCGAAACTTCCAACATAATATTCAAAATATTTAAGAGTTTCTGCTTCTCTAGCATAATATGTAAGAGGTTCTTCATCTCTCTTTCTTATATACATTCCACAATACTTCATTTTTGTTTCATCAAGATTTAAAAATTCCTTGACTTCCTCTTTAATTTTCCACCCATCAGGAATAATATATTTTTCTGCAGCACTAACCCTTTTCCCTGATGAATCACAACATAATGTCGAAATTTGAATTATTTCAGGATATGCTTCTGGATTGATTTTAGGGTCAGGATAATTATCTGGTAACCCATTGGTTTCAATATCAATAAAAAAGTAATAAGGTTCTTTATACATTCCTATCTTATATCCTGAACTGTCATAATTATTCATATAAGCATAATCATCTGAAATAAAGTTTTCATAATATCTTCCAATTTCATCAGTCGCACTATTTGATTGACATATACTCCTCATATAATGATGAAAAACACTAATATCTACTTTGTTAGGTGGATTTAAAGGCATACGACCTGTTAAAAATTCATATTTTTTTCCAGAAATATATAAAGATGGCGGAAGAACAATATGATTTGTCCATCTTAGTTCCAAATGTTCGAAAAAAGGTAAATACTCTTTTATTGGGTAAAGAGAACGAATCTTTGATTTAGGAACATGGAATGCATGGTCATCAGCATAAAATATTATATGAAAACCATTCTGACTGCCAGTTTTTACTACCCACTCATAATCATTTGGTAAACCAATTTTATTTAAAAATTCAAAAATAAATATTTCATTAGTACATCCATCAATATCAACAGACCGTAGATTATTAAATCCCATTACTGCACCAATTCCTGTAGCCTCTTCCCATTTAAAGGATAGAACCTCTTCGAGACTTTGTTTCTTTTTTAATAAACTTTCAATTTCATGAGATGGTTTTTTTAATATATATTCATATTCGCCATTCTCATTTAATTGTTTTTGAGGGACAATATGGGTCACGTTAAATCCAAAATTAAAATAGCATATAGCAAATTGTCTTAAATCTTCTTTCATGGCAGGTAATCTTATTGCAAAGAAGCGTTTAATTTTAATTTTAATTGACCAATTTTATAAAATCTTTCCATCTTTAATCAGTATATCTATGTCATTTAATTTCATAGACTGAATTCTATATATCTGTCAATGTTCAAATCTTAAAATTACAGCTTCGTTGTCACATTGTAGTCTTTAGTCGGCAAAAAGTATATGTTCGGCTGAGCCGGGACGGCCCGCCAACAACATGCTTTCGCATCGGCCATCCCAGTAATGTGCACTTGTCTCGCCCTAGATTAAGCATTAATTATTTCATTATCTAGAAATGTCGATATTCCATACCTGATATTATTATAAAAATATTTTCTTTTATCAGTCTTATTTAGTTCAATTACATCTTTTGCTAATGGATAGTTTTTTAAGTTTGGTCTTGCTGCAGTTGCTAATAATATATCAAATTCGTCAATTTTTGTTTGATTTTC
>CAZFHF010000504.1:0-2153 GCA_964518655.1 uncultured Bacteroidales bacterium
CAGTTTGGAAAAGCTTATTTTTATATCCCCTATACACCTTGTCAAAAGGATAACTGGGAATCTGCGTTAACACAGCAACTTCATAGCCTTTAACTTGCCAAGCTTGCGCCAAATCATTAATCCCAAACTCTTCGGGGTAAAAACGCTCGGTAATTATTAGCACACTATCAGTTTTCTTCATTTCTTACCGCACTGCTCATTCCGGGGGGAAAGTCTGCCATGCACTCAATAATCTCCCAATTATCTCTAAACCATTCAATATTTTTCATGAAACCATCTTTAAAATCAACCATCGGACGGTAATTTATCAGCTTTTGAGCTTTTTCAATAGAGGCCAATAGCCTTGGCTTGGTATCCCACTTTCTCTTTGGCTTATATATCAGATCTGCCTTGTTTCCAGTTGTCTCGTTTACAAGTTTTGCCATATCCAGAATGCTTATTTCTCTACCTGCCGCTAAATTAAAATTTTCACCAACCGCCTCTTGATAGAAACCGGATTTTATAAGACCCTGCACTAAATCCAGCACATAGGCAAAATCCCTGGTTTCTTCACCTGTCCCTGTAATAGGGAGTGACAGGCCTTTCATTGCCCAATAAATAAAATTTGGAATTACATTACGATACTGCCCCGGAACCTCACCTGGACCATAGGAGTTGAAAAACCGGCAATTGATTGTTTGCATATCATAATGATGAGCATAAAAATTACAGTACATTTCGCCTGTCATTTTGTTAATCTGGTAAGGTGTTGTTAAGTGCATTGATATGAAATCTTCTTTCAGGGGCAATTTAGGGTAGGAACCATAGATAGCACACCCGCTTGAGGCGTATATAAGCTTTTCTACCCTAGCGAGGCGCGAATATTCCAACAATTTGATCAGCCCAATGATATCAACTTCAGCCGAAATTTCCGGGTAATCGACTGAATTTTGATTGGCAAAAAAGGCCGCCAAATGAAATACAAGGGTAATGTCCTCTTTGAAAACCCGCTTAAGGTCAATATCACTTCTCACATCGCCCTCAACAAACATGATATTATTTAGAGGAACTACGTTCCAGGGTTTCTTTTCTTTAATGGACGACAAGTTGTCTAATATAATGACCTTGCCAGCCGATCCCACCAATTCCGACAGGGCAATTATCAGATTGCTGCCAATAGCGCCTGCTCCACCTGTTACCAGAACATTTCTGCCTCTGTAATATCCGGTCAACTCAGCATCTAAATCCAATCTCCCTAAGTATTCATTAACCCATTGAATTCTCTTTTCATTGCTGCTAATCATTTGCGCCCCCTTGGTATAATATTCATTATACCTGATTACACAGATTTCATTAGATTGCACGGATTAAAAAAAATAAACCTTTTGACCTAGCAGCTCTTATTACCAAAATTAACTAATAATCCGATTTTCAAATTAGAAGCCTTTAGATAAGAAAGTACCTGATATTTAAAAACATCGGGGATATTGCCAGTTATTGCCTTAATTTCAAATATTACCTTATCTTCAATCACTAAATCTACAATTAAGGTGCCTACTTTTTTACCTTGGTAACAAACTTCAAATCGCTCTTCTGTTTCATATTTTAGCCCCTCTTGATTAAAAGCTAATTTAAGGGCAGCATGATATATCTTTTCAATAAATCCTGGCCCTAATTCAGAATGAACTTTGTAGCAACAAGCTATTATTCGTTCCGTAAGGGGATCTCTATTTTCCATAATCTGTGTAATCTATCTTTTAATCTATGTAATCAGACATCCTGTTTTATAGGATGTTTAAAGTGTTCTGATATTATTCTAACAATTCTTTTGCTTGCCTTCCCGTCCCCATAAGGGTTTACAACATTTGACATGTGCTTATACTTATCACTATTGTTCAGAAGTTTCTGCGTTTCAGCCACGATGGTTTCAATATCCGTACCCACCAATCCTGCAGATCCGGCTTCTATCCCTTCAGACCTCTCCGAAGTATCACGCATCACAAGAACCGGCACTCTGAGAGTTGGGGCTTCCTCTTGAATGCCACCTGAATCTGTAAGGATAAGATAACTCTGGCTCATCAAAAAGACAAAGTACTCATAATCAAGCGGGGGTATCAGACGAATATTATCCACATCCCCTAAAATTGAATATACTGGCTCCTGAACATTAGGGT
>CAZFHF010000505.1:0-2151 GCA_964518655.1 uncultured Bacteroidales bacterium
AATTAGAATTAAATTATCATTACGATAAGATTGAAAATGAAGATGCCCTGACAAAAAAAGAGCAGGAGTTCTTTAAAAATGTTGACCGGAATATGAATAAGTTTAATGAACCCAGGCAGGAGGATTTCTATCGTTCTGATTCAGAAGAATACTAGTACAAAAACAGTATGAAACCATACCGTATATCATCAATATGTATTCTGATAACAATATATGCTGTTTCGCTTGCGCAAACTGCTCCCGGTAAATACTGGATAAAGTTTGCTGATAAAAATAATAATACCTATAGCCTTGAGCGGCCCGAAGAATTCTTATCTGAAAGGGCCATACAAAGAAGAATTAATCAGGATATTCAATATGCATTTAATGACCTGCCTGTTACTCCTGCATATATTGACAGCCTTGAAACATTAGGAGCGACAATATATAATATATCAAAGTGGTTTAATGCTGTAACAATAGATAATCCTGGTGAAGAACTGCTGGAGAAAATAAGAGAACGGCCGTTTGTTGATAAATCATCATTAAAGAAGGCACATAGATTAATACCCATAAACCAGTATTGTCAATATGAGGATAAACTTGGATTTTTTAACGATCTCCCTTACGAATATGGCAGTTCACTGGTGCATATCAGAATTCATAACGGACATATCTTACATCAGAATGGGTATACCGGCCAGGGGATCCAGATTGCAGTGATTGATGCAGGCTTTTACAGGGTAGATGTTCTTCCCGCGTTTATCGATTTATGGGATACGGACAGAATATTGGGGACAAGGGATTTTGTTGACAGGAAATCAAATATATACACTGAGAGTGCACACGGCATGGCAGTCCTGTCATTAATAGGAGGAAATATTCCTTATCAGCTGGTTGGCACAGCTCCGGATGCAGATTTCTGGCTGTTGCGCTCAGAAGACATTAATTCGGAATATCTTGTTGAAGAGGATAACTGGATAGCAGCAGCTGAATTTGCTGATAGTGTGGGAGCAGATATAATAAATACCTCTCTTGGCTATTCAACATTTGATAATCCGACTCAAAACCATGCCTATGAAGATATGGACGGAAACACTACAAGGATTTCCATTGCTGCTGATATTGCCGCATCAAAGGGAATGCTGGTTGTTATAAGTGCCGGCAACCAGGGCGATGATCCATGGCGGTATATCACTGCACCATCTGATGCGGATAGCGTTCTGGCTGTGGGCGCAGTGGATACGTCAGGCATTATCACCGGATTCAGCTCCCGGGGACCCAGTTCTGACGGAAGAATAAAACCGGACGTGTGTGCAATAGGTTTGGGTAATTATTATCAGCGCCCTGACGGTACTATTGGCACAAACGGTGGCACATCATTTGCAGCCCCCATGATAACCGGCCTGTCAGCATGCCTGTGGCAGGCAAACCCTCAGGCCACAAACATGGATATATATTCAGCAATAAGGCAAAGCTCACATAAGTACCTCAATCCTGATACTATATATGGATACGGAATTCCTGATTTTAACCTTGCAAACATTATTTGTGCCAATAAAACGGATAGCATTTCTGATAAATTATACTCATTAAATGCATTTCCAAATCCATTTACCGTAGATGTTAATATTAGCTTTTATTCCGACTATACAGGAATGTCAGTTATTACTTTATATGATGTTGCAGGTAATAAAATAAAGGAAACAGAATATTTTATCAGTGAGAATATAAATTTTGTTAACTGGAATGATCTGTCGGACCTGCCCTCAGGAATATATCTGGTAAAAATCCAGGCAGGGGATTCTTACCTGATTCAGAAAATAGTAAAAAAATAATAGCAGGTTGAATCTAACAAAGGAACATATTACACTTTATGAACTCAATAAAGTAGTAAAGACGGTTTTAAAGAATAATCTGTCACAATATTATTGGGTTATCGGAGAGATTAGTGAACTGAAGATAAACAACAGCGGCCATTGCTACCTTGAGCTGGTTGAAAAAGATAAAGAGACTGATGCCCTTAGCGCCAAGGCAAGAGCGATAATCTGGTCCTCAGTATTTCGAATACTGCAACCCTATTTTGAAACAACAACAGGATTAAAGCTTACAAGCGGGATAAAAATTCTGGTAAAAGCTAGTGTGGAATTTCATGAGTTATACGGCTATAGC
>CAZFHF010000506.1:0-2148 GCA_964518655.1 uncultured Bacteroidales bacterium
TACAAAAAAGTTAAACAAAAATATCCGGTTTCTTAAACCTTTTGGATTCTTTGACTATATAAAATTACAAATGTATGCCATATGCACCGTTTCTGACAGTGGTACTATAAGTGAAGAGTCATCAATATTATCATTTCCTGCAATTACGATAAGAAATGCTATGGAAAGGCCTGAAGCAATAGATGCAGGTACAATAATATTATCGGGACTTGAGCCTGATATTGTTATTGATTCGGTAAAACTGGTTATTGAAGAGCATAAGAATAAAAAATATGATAAAATTCCAGCCGAATATGAAATACTTAATACCTCATGGAGAGTACTGAAACTTATACTGGGGACGGCAAAGTTAAGTAATAACTGGAGTGGTATTATTAAAAATGAATAATAAATGTCTGAGAAAGTTGATTTTCTTGGTTTAAAAATAAATCCCTGGGGTTTTGATAAATTTCTGGAGAGAATTGAAGAAAACATTATTTCCCGGAAAAATCTTCAGCAGGTTTCGTCAGTAAATGGTGCTATTGCTGTGTATGCTCAAAAAAATCCCGATTTAAAGAGGGCAATCAACAATTCATATTATGTAAATGCGGACGGCATGAGTGTTGTGTGGGGCATGCGGTTTTTAGGGTATAAAATACCGGAAAGAGCCTCCTGCCCTGAACTGTTTGATAAATTAATGAGCCTGTGCGAAAAAAAGGGCTACAAACCTTATTTCCTGGGAGCAAAGCAGGAGGTAATAGAAACAGCAGCAAAAAATCTAAAACAGAGCTTTCCTGATCTTGATATTGCCGGATTCCGGAACGGATATTTTTCTGAAGAAGAAGAAATATCAATAGCTGAAGAAATAAGAGATTCAAAGGCTGACATGCTTTTCCTCGGAATATCAAGCCCAAAAAAAGAATTATTTGTTGAAAAATGCCTTAAAATAATGAATGTTCCTTTCACTTTTGGTGTGGGCGGAGTATTTGATATACTTGCAGGCAAAACAAAAAGGGCACCTTTATGGATGCAGCGGATCGGTCTGGAATGGTTTTATCGCCTTATGCAGGAACCCAAAAGAATGTGGAAAAGGTACCTCTATACTAATTCCATGTTAATATATTACGTGTTAAGAACAAAATTCTTTAGCAGATCAGGGAAAAACAAAAAATAAAATTCAATATTCCACATGCAAACCATGTTTTTCAAAAGATGAAATTAATCTATCATTGCTCATATACTCTCCTTATAATCAATATATTATTATTAAGCAGCTGTACAAAAGTAAAATACGGACCAGTAGAGCTGCCAAATTCAGATAATATGTTTCATATTATCTTTTTCCAGGATTTTGAAAACAACACTACAGGAGATTACCTGGAGTCAGAATGGGAAGAAGACTGGAATGATCCCCTGTGGGCTAACCATGCAAACGGTTTTGGAATAATTTCTGAAGAAGATAATAGCAACAAATATCTGAAGATCGAATTTCCACCGGGTTCATTTCTGCTTGATAATTCAGGAATACAATGGTTAACCTCACTTGACAGCACCTATAATGAATTATATTTATCATACAAACTAAAGTTTTCTCAAGGTTTTACCAATATTGATTTACATGGTAAGCTGCCCGGGCTATCAGGTGGTACATCAGTTGCCGGCGGTGAGCTTCCTGACGGCACTGACGGATGGAGCGGAAGGTATATGTTCCACGGCACATATTTGAGATTTTACCTGTATCATCCCGATTTATACCTGAAATACGGAGATCCTGAACCGGTACCCGATAAAGAATATCATGGAGAGTCTGTTATGTTCGGCACCGGTATTATTATTGAACCCGAAAAATGGTATATAATTACACAACGTATTGTTATGAATAATGTAGGAATGCATGACGGATTAGTGGAAGGATATATTAATAATAAAATGCTTGCCCAGAAAACAGGAATCCGGTTCAGGGATATGGAACAACTGGCTATTGACAAGATATTTATGGCAAGTTTCTTTGGTGGCAGTGGCTCTCCTCCTGCAGAACCAGAGAATATATGCTTTGATGATTTCTGCGTTTACCTTTATAAAGAGAATATTGATGTGCCGAGAGGTAATGATCCCAGCCCTCCTAACCGTAATCTGATACTACCTGATAAGATAAGCAGGTAAAAAGCC
>CAZFHF010000507.1:0-2146 GCA_964518655.1 uncultured Bacteroidales bacterium
TAATTTTAATCAGCGCCGGCATCCTCATCGGTTCTGCGACCGAGGCAAAACAATAAGATAACATCAGCCAGTTAAACCCGATCAGCAAAGGGGTTTTAAATAATTTCGGGCCCAGGGCATCCCCATACAGGTAATTTCCAAATATTAAACCGGTATTTACACCGGCTGTTTCAATTATATATCCCAGAAAAAATATTACACACAAGATAATGATTGTTTTATTGTCATATTTTCCGGCATGGAACCAGAGGATCAGGAAAATATTCACTAACAATGCCCACATAGCAATTACCAGAAATAAACCGTGTGTAAAAGGTATTATAAATCCTGCAAGGCCGACAATATAAAATATCACCAAAAACCTGATAACTTCGTGGGATTGAAAAGGAAACCATTTATGCTTTTTCAACTTTTCCGGCATAGTGTGTTATTTGTGATAATCTGTGTTCTTATTTATTTAAATTGCCCGTTTCATTATTTTTAAATATGTCCAGTTTATATGCAAAATATGCTTTTATTAACAGTGTAAATTTCCTGATATCACTTACACGTATTCTTGCATTAATAATTTTTTTTGCAGGAGTATTTTTCAACTTTCGCAATAACTGTTTGTAATAATAATAGGCAACCATTACGGCGAACTTTGATTTGCCCGGCAGTTTTGTTATTCCTGTTTTTGATGCTTCAAAATCTTCCTCAATATCCTGAATCAGCTTTAACTTAACATTTTCATCAAATGATTCTTTCCTGAAATCAGGGAAATAACGCCGGTTCAATTTCTCATAATCAGACTTTAAATCGCGTAAAAAATTTACCTTCTGAAAGGCAGAGCCTAATCTCATTGCCGGTTTTTCAAGTTCTTTATAAAGGATTTCGTTACCATCAAGGAATACCTTTAAACACATTAATCCTACAACTTCTGCCGAACCATAAATATATTCATCCGTTTCGGAATTATTTTTATACTCTTTCTTTACCAAATCCATCTGCATGCTCTTCAAAAAGGAATGGATATATGATGTCGGGATTTTGTAGCGGTTTAGAGTAAGCACAAATGAATGTAATACAGGATTCATACTTACACCCAGTGACAAAGCGTCATTCAGATCACGTATAAAGTTATCCAGTAATTGCTTTTGATTACCTGAAAGGAAAGTGTCGACAATCTCATCCGCAAATCTCACAAATCCGTAAATACTGTATATCGCCTTTTGCTTGTCGGAAGAAAGCATACCTATTGCTTTGGAAAAGGATGTGGAGTATGTTTTTGTAACTAATCTGCTTGTTTTATATGAAATCTTATTGTATAAGTCTTCCATATTCACTGTATATGATTAAAAGAACTTAATAATGTATGTTAACTTTTACAATATTACTTATTTTTTATCTTTCAGCATGCCTTCAGCCAGATTGTCTTTTATATTTAATAATTTACCCGTTTAATATAACATACTAATATATGGGTGTTATCCGCATTGAATTTAATTATTAATTTATAAAAGAAATCTTTAATTAATCGTTATATATTAAAAATATAGCCTGATCTGATCGGCCATAACGATTGAAAATATCGGATCAAAACATTAAATTTACAGACAAACATAGCTGAAAATAGAATTATCAGGTTACCTGATTTGCATATGAAAAGGGATTTATATATGACATTACTTATTGCTGCAATTACACTGATTGTAAATGGTTATTCTGCGATAAGTGCCCAGTCAGACGACACGCTGACATACATTTTCCTGGGGCATATATATCAGTGGGGTTCAGGCGGGACACGGGTTGACTACCGTATAGAGAATATGGATTTAAGCCGGTATGACAGGATATGGCTTGGGGGGGATGTTTATTTCGAAGCAAGCCTTGAATACTCTACCCTTACATATATTGATAATCTTTTTGACCTGGGAAAACCTGGTAACCACTGGGCATTAGGAAATCATGACATAAGAAATGGCAACCTGGAATGGGTTGAAGAATTTACAGGGAGACCCACTTACTATGCTCATAGCGAGAACGGTATAACAACCATTGTAATGAATGGAACAATATCGCCATTAGATTGTGAAAACCTGGATAAGCAGTATAAAATTATTGAAGATGTATGTGATACTATCAGCTCAGGGTATTTGATATTTCT
>CAZFHF010000508.1:0-2131 GCA_964518655.1 uncultured Bacteroidales bacterium
TCCACAGGGGCAAAAGACACTGTTATTGTAGGATTTTATTACGATCCGAATTATTTTATAGGAAATTCCATCGTTTCTATTGGAATTGATTCTGTTTTTGGCGAGGTAAATATGCCTGAAGAAGTTACAGATACAAATTTTTTAGCAAGAGTTGAAAGAAGGTTTGGAGATATGGTTCCATATGATACAATAGATTACGAAACATTCTTAAAGACAGATATTAGATTTAATGATGAAGCTTGTGATAATTATTCTCCCGTGACTTATAATGATTTTAAGGTAAGATTTTACAACTATAGCCTGCCTATAATTTTCGGGATACAAGTCATGCAAAATGTAGAATATGATCAAGTGAATTATAAGGGTTGCTTTTGTGAAAATCCAGTTGAAAGTTCTTGGAGTTGGGATAATCAATGCGATAGAAGTTCGGTATATGCTTCCTCACAACAATTTGAATATTCTGACACTATTTTTTGTCTAGAAATGGATCATTTTGGAATTGATATTTTTCGTTATAATGTTGGTATTGAAGATAAAAAAAACTCAGGAGAGCCTGTGATTTATCCTATTCCAGTTATGGAATTACTTGCAATAAACTCAGATTTTATATTTAATGGGATTAGAGTACTTGATGTATTTGGAAGAACTGTCTTCGTAGAAAATGATAATATGATAAAGTCTTTAGATGTAAGAAACTACAGCAGTGGAGTATACATAATTGAGTTAAGGACTCAAGATAGTAAAATTTTTACTTCAAAATTTATAAAACAATGAAACGAGCACTGATTCTATTCTTTATCCTTCTAACATTGAAAGCATTTCCACAATATAGTAGTTATAATGGCTTTAATTTATTTCCAATTGATACTTTTAGATTTCTGAATATTTTTATAAACATAATATATGATCAAACACCAAATCTCAATCCAATAGGAGAAAATCCGGATATTTGGCAACCAACAACTACTACTAGTATAAATGTTAATCCCCCAAGTTATTTGCTGAACTTCATGGATACCGGTATAAATCCGGGAAATAATTATAATGGTTCTATGACAAAATATTTTACTGAGTCATCATTCAATCAGTTTTTATTATTAGGAGATTTTGTAGTGGTGAATATTTACAGCTGATAGCATTGCTTATATGACCCTAACTGTATATCTCAATTCTGAATCTGATTTTGAGGATGCAAGATATTTCTCAATTCTAGCTGCAAAAAATATATATGGAATTTTTGGTGATGAAGCTGTAAGTACTCAAAATGCCTGGTATGCAGTTGGAGTTGGTGATATTGATGATCCATTATATCTATTACCAATTTTTCATAATAAAAATAGTGGTACTCATTACTATGCTACACTAAATATTGTTGCAACGAATATAATAACCGATGATGCAAATGTAACTTACAGAGGAAGAAATTCGGTAATTTTAGGTAACAATTTTAGAGTAGATGAAGGCGCAGTTTTTACTGCTGTAACAGGTTGCCCATGAGTAAAGGATATAATAAATCAAATTATTATGCATGCAACCTTTTATTACTGTATTTCATCTAATAAATAATAGTATTGCAATAAAAATATATTTTAAATTTTTATTGCAAGTGGCAATAATTTTAGTTATTAAATATATAAATTCATATTATCATGAAAAAAAAGATTATATTATTTAAGTTTTATTTCATTATTATTGGCATAATACTTTTATCTATCTCCTGTGAAAAGAATAAAACTGATAACAGGGAAATTATATGCGGAACAAAAGATCCTTTACAGGAAATAGAATGGTTAAAAAACTTAGTTAGTCAATTGGAAAATAATCCACCTGCAGCAATATATATTTACACTTATAATGGAGAAAAGGTTTTTGCTGTTACTCCTTGTACAGATTGTCCTGATAGAGTGACTCAGTTTTATGACTGCGATGGTAATTTCATATGTTTTTTTGGTGGATATACAGGGACGAATACCTGTCCTGGTTTTGATAGTTTAGCTGTAAAAGATACTTTGCTTTGGAAGAATTATTGATTGTTTAATGAGATTCTTATAGTAAGACAACTTCTGATATAATATCTGTAAATATTCAGCCTAATTTGGACTTTTTAGGTTAAAAGTTAAGGTGAGATTTT
>CAZFHF010000509.1:0-2130 GCA_964518655.1 uncultured Bacteroidales bacterium
CTCTCCCAAAAGAAAACAAAATGTCATGATTGCCGGCATTTTGGGCCTATTCATTGGTATTCTCTGGGCCTTTGGCGCTGAATACTTTAGTAAAAAAGATTAGATACAATATAGCAATACAAAAGGTCCGACCTTCAAAATCTTTGAGGTCGGACTTTAAATTTACAAAGCAAATTTCATATTGACAGAAAAGTGAAAAAGGAATAAGATAAAGATAAGCTCTTTGACAAGGAGGTAAATTTTGAAAGAATTATGGCGAATAGACAAGGATAGTATTCAGTGGAAATTTTTACAGAACTGGTCCTCACACACCTTTCTGGATTGGCTGGATAAAATAAGCGGCCAGTTATCTATAACAAAAGATAACTTAAAATTGGGAATAGCCGAATCAATCAGAAAAATAGAATATTTAACACTCCGTATTTTAAAAGAAAAAACCAATAAAATTGTCTTCCCTCCCCCAAACTTTATTATTACCAGCAATCCTCATGAAATAGCAGCTATCCAAATAACTATTTTGCAAAATAATAATCCTGATTTTTTCTGCACCCCTGTAAAAGTTAAAGAATTATTGGGATTCGCCTATATGCAGATTAGTTTGATGGGGATGCACCAAGCATTGGCTGGATTGAACGGTGGCATAATAGTTCGAGGAACAGCCAATGAATTTATG
Organism: uncultured Bacteroidales bacterium; assembly: GCA_964518655.1. GTDB lineage: Bacteria > Bacteroidota > Bacteroidia > Bacteroidales > UBA10428. Next base: position 674 of record CAZFHF010000509.1, read on the forward strand.
GTTGGTTATTACGACGCCGAAGTTATAGAATCATTCAGGCAATATATTTTAACTCATGATTTTACCGATATGATCACTCTTCTGGCGATTATAATCGAAGAAACTTTTCATTACTTCTGTTATCAGACCGGTAAATTTGGTATTGAAGAAATGCAGAAAGAGAAGAAAGAACGGTTCAAAGATATTAAAAACCGCGACACAATACTTAGAATTGGCGATGAGATAGAAAAGAAATTCGGCGTAAAACAAATGGTTGCGAAAATTTCGGCCGAATTAAAAGACAAAAAGAGTGATTTATTCTCGCCTCTATGGGAGCGAATAGAGTAAGAGGAGGATTCACTATTGGTCTGTGGATAACTTGTATTGACGAATAGCCTCATTTCAATTATTATTGAAATGAGGCTTATTTTTAACACCATAAATTGAAACAAATGCAAAAAACACAGCTTATTTGGCGAGAAATTCTCTACCAAAATATTGAAAAAGGAGTTGAGCAATTTACCCAAAAAGAATTAGCTCAACGTTTTTCTTGTTCTCTAAACCTGGTTTTTTATGCCCTGAAAATCCCTCGACAACTTAAAATAATCGAAGTAACCGGCCGGAATTTCAGAATCAGAGATAAAGAGAAATTCCTTTATCTCTGGGCTACACACCGAAACTTAGAAAAAGATATTCTTTACCAAACCCGTGTTGATTTGCCAATAAAAAAAATCGAATCCTCAATGCCGCCCGATATCATTTATGGCGCTTATAGCGCCTATATGCACCGCTTCCAAAACCCGCCGGCTGATTACGATAAAGTTTACATTTATTCAGAAGAAAAAAATCTGGAAAAAGTTAAACAAAGATTTCCTCTGGTCAAAGGTTTTCCCAACTTAATTGTTTTACAAGCAGATAAATTCTTAAAAGAATATGGTCAAACCACCCCTCTCCCCCAGATATTTGTTGACTTGTGGAATATCGAAGAATGGTACGCTAAAGATTTTTTAAATGCTCTAAAAGAAAAAATCATTAAGTCATAATTATGGCTTTCTATCATCAACTTATTACAGAAAAAAGCTGGCAAAGTCTCCAGCAGTTAAAGAAAAAATATAAATTCATTCTCATTGGTGGATGGGCTGTTTTTCTATACACTAAGACACTGAAATCGAAAGATATTGACCTGATTTGTGAATACCAGGAACTAAAAAAATTTAAGGAAGACTTTGACCTGACTAAAAATCCTCGCTTAAAAAAATATGAGATAAAGCTTGATAACACTGATATTGATATTTATTTACCTTTCTATTCTCATTTAGGTCTACCAGTAGAACAAGTCAAACACCATATTAAGACTATTCAAGGATTTACTGTTCCTCAACCAGAAATCCTCTTAATATTCAAACAGTTTGCTTACAGCTCCCGAAAAGGCTCAATTAAAGGAGAAAAAGACAGAATTGACATCATTAGTCTTTTAC
>CAZFHF010000510.1:0-2125 GCA_964518655.1 uncultured Bacteroidales bacterium
CTCCTTTAAAATTAGGTATGAACAGGGTAAGCGTTTCGCCTATGCCATAGCTCCACTGTGTAGCATATGATTTGTCCAGTCCGGTTGTCTTGTCTTCAAGGTCAGTAGTCAGTTCAGATTTGCCCCTTATAGAGTATTTACCGTATTCATATGTTGTAAGGAGCCTCCCAAAATTACTTCCTACAGCAAGAATCACGCCTATTAACAATAAAACGGAAGGCTTGATAAATGACAGGAATGTTTTATCACGGACAGAAATAACAAATTTGAAGATTATATATATGATAATTATTATCATAGTATAGTAGGTAATCTGCAGATGATTGATGAATAGCTGAAGTGCCAGGAAAAGGGCAAATACAGCACTGCCCACGAGATACCTGCCGTTGTAGGCAGCATATACTCCTGCAATTACCGGGGGCATATATCCCAGGGCTACTACTTTTGAAACATGTCCTGCCTCTATGATAATAAAGAAATATGAGGAGAATCCATAGGCTACCGCACCGGCAAGGCTTAACCAGGGATCAACGCCAAATAGCCACAAGGCCATCAGGAATCCCAGCATATAAAGGAATACAAAACTTACAGGTATAAAATCATTAAGGGTAAATATTTTATGAAATATTTTTATTTTGTTGGCATTGTATTTAGTTGATATAAGATAGGCTGGCATACCACTGAAAACCCTGTTGGTCCACAGGGGTTCTTCCTTGTGCTCCTTCCGGTAGTCTGTTATCTCTTTTGAAACACCGAGATGGTTCACTATATCTCCCTGCCGTATCACCTTTCCCTGTGAGAGAGGTAATATGAAATAAAAAAGAGCGATAAAGAAGATAACCAGCACGGATATTAAATAATAGTAGATGGGTTTTTTATTCTCTTTCATGGCTTTTTAATTATAATTTGAAAACTAAAATATTAAATAGTTTTAATTTATTTTAAATACTAATTACTTTTTTAACAAAATCAAATATTATTTTTACCGTTTGAATGATATCAAATTTATTTGGTTAGAAATAATAAATTATCCGTCACTAAGTGGGCATTATCCTCAGGCAATCAATAAAAGGCACAATTTATACATACTTCGGTGCTTTTCTGGGATTTATAAATGTAGCAGTATTAATGCAGTATTTCCTTGCTCCCGAGGAAGTGGGACTGGTAAACCTGCTTGTTGCCATTTCGGTTATTTTTGCACAGTTCTCAAGCCTGGGATTTAACCAGGTAACAACAAGATTATTCTCATATTTTCGTAATAAGGGAAAAAAGCATAACGGCTTCCTGTTTCTTGCCGTTTCAACAGCCATGGCAGGATACCTGGTAATGCTGGTTATATTTTTTATAATTAAACCTTACCTTATCAGTAAGAATGCCGAGAGCTCACCATTATTTGTCAAGTATATTCTGCTTATTATTCCCCTGATCTTCTTCAATCTTTTTTTTACAATTTTCGACAATTATGCCAAGGTATTATATAATTCGACCATTGGCATATTCCTGAAGGAGATTTTTGTAAGAATACTCACCCTGAGCGGACTCCTTGGTTATGCTTTCGATTTTATCGGGTTCAACTTGCTGGTATTTGTTCTGGTCTCCACCCAGTGCGTGCCGGCATTGGTAATAGTTATTTATCTAATCAGGGAGGGCCAGTTTAACCTGAATCCCGATTTTTCACTGATTGATAAAAAGATGAGGAACCAGATTATCGGGGTTGCGTCATTCGGACTGTTATCCAATCCGGGGGCGGTTGTGGGTACAAACATAGATAAGTATATGGTCAATAATTTTATGGATCTGGGCTATACGGGAATATATTCAATTGCCTATTATTTCGGGACACTTATTATTATGCCCTCCAGGGCACTTATTAAGGTATCTTCAGCAGTGCTCGCCGACGCATGGAAAAAAAATGATATTGCTACTATATACAGGGTGTATTTTAAAAGTTGCCTGAACCAGTTTATAATAGCACTTATACTTGTATTGCTGTTAACATTAAACATGAACAATATTCTTGAGTTCCTTGATCCACAGTACAGGAGCGGTATAATGGTAATAATCATTATAGCTGTAGCTAACATGATTGAAATGATCTCAGGGACCAGCGGTATACTTATTCAAA
>CAZFHF010000511.1:0-2125 GCA_964518655.1 uncultured Bacteroidales bacterium
ATCGTCAATAATTCATAGTTTAAATCTCGGACACCAAAGTAGTTTGTCGTCATCTTTTAAGGACTTTGCCATTTCGCAATGGGATCGTCCACCGAATATGAGCATTGACTCTGTCCATAAATTGTTTGCCTATTCACAACAACAACTGGGGGATAAACTTGTAAATCCAACAGACGATCAATTGGAAGATATCGGTCTCACGTTGCTATCAATCGCCGTCCCATATCAGGAACAATTCACCACTGGCGCGGCATTGGCGTGTGGTCACGCTGCACATGCCTGTTGGCAAAAAGCAAGTTCGATAACTCAAAACTTGATGGAATCTTTATAATGTCACCTAATACAATTTTTGGTTTTTCAAGGTCACTCGTGTTGGTCCACCCGCTTAGTGATCTCGGTCGTTAATTTGTGAATTTATTTATATTGCTTCATAGAAATTGGGCATAAAAAACGGTATGCAAATATGGGTAAGCTGGGATTCCTGAGCCTCCCAATTATAAAAAATTTATTATGTTTATTTTGTGTATTCACCTTAAATTTAGTACTTTGCCCAGCTTAGCCATATTTGCTGTTGTGTACCGTTTCAATTTAAAATTTATTTTATCAATCAGCTTTTAATAAGTAAATACGCCAAGGAAAATTCTCTCTATAAAGTTCCGCAATATCACCTAGTATCTTTTTGTATTGGTCTATTTCCCAATCTTGACTTCTTTCATATAATGATTTTAATTGTCTAGCCCAATTTAAATCAGGCATTATAACTGAACAATCTGTTCTATTAATATGTAATTTATCAGTTTTTATTCGCCATTCCCTCTCCCAAGTAAAATCAATAGGAAAATCCGCTAAAGGATTATATGTCATATGTCTCCACTTCATCTCATTCGATAATAATTTATATTCATCTTCATGGATTGTAACCAACCGGATCAATTGTTTTATATTTCTTTAAAAGATATGTTCCCCTGTCTGGCCTTGTTTCTAATTCTCTTATTCCCCGAAAATTTGCTCTAACAAGTAAATCGTAACCTGATTGAATATTTAAACCAGCATGTACTAACCTTAAATCAGGATAATTAATACACGTTTCAATTAATCCTTCTGTTGTTATACATTCACAAATATCTTCGGGTAAATCCCAAAATTCAGTAACTTCCTGACTTGTCATATTATGATTTTCTGGTAATTCAGGAAACTGATAGATACCATTTACAAGGATATCACAAGGATTTTTCTTCTTACATGAAACTAAAGCAATAATTGCCAAGAATAGTATAATAATCTGCCTATTCATTTTTCAAGTAATAACTTTATTTTCAGAGCATTATAACATGCCTATTTTTAATACTCTGATTGATTATTCACTATAATACTTATTCAACTTATTTTGAAGTTATACAAACACAATAATCAATTATCACTCATAATAATACTCATTGTATCTAATGCCGAAGCCCTGAAAATTCCTAAAGCATCATTTGAAATATTTGATGGCGGTGAAGCAGGAGAAGGTTTAAATATACCTCCATCATTTTCAAACTGGCTTAATAATGCTTTATAATATAAATATGCTTCATAAGTTAGAGAAAATAATGATACTCTTACTGCAACATCCTTTGAAAAATTATAAAAATCCATTCCGTCAGGTGAAGCACCATCATCAACATTTAAGCCGTTAACATACGGTTCAAGAAATTCATCATTTAAAATTGAAAATTCCCAATTACGGCTGGCTGCATATAAATAATCACAATAATTAACTTCACAAAGTCTTATTAAATAATAGTTTTTTACATCCTGTGGCTCTGAAAAATAAAGCAATGGAATATAATATTCTTCTCCATCCTTTTCCGATATTTTTTTTGTATATGATAAAGAATCAATTTCAGGAACAGGGGGCATATATGCTTCAGCAAAATATTCACTGCCATTATTATTAATATATAAATCGTATGTTCTTCCCGGAACGCCAATAATTAAATTTGTCCTGTAGAAACCGCCTTTCTCATAATATTGATAATCAGAAACTAAAATTGTATCGCCTTGTATAATTATGAAATACCCTATGTTATATTTAAATATTAACGAATCAGATAATAAGGGAGTTAATGTATCAATGGTTCCA
>CAZFHF010000512.1:0-2115 GCA_964518655.1 uncultured Bacteroidales bacterium
CAGGAGGGAAAATAGATGAAAGGAAGAATATTCATTTACTTATGCAAGCAGTAAATGAGTTAGCATTTGACAATGTAAAACTAATCATATTCGGGATCCCAAATCAGCAGATGAAAACAATAATTGAAGATCTGAGTAAATCTGACCGGATAAGAAATATTGGATGGATTGAATCAGTAAAAGTGTATGATTATTTTTTAGCTTCAGATTTAGCTGTTTTTCCTGGAACGCATTCTGTCCTATGGGAACAATCGGTCGGTACGGGAATACCTGGGATTTTTAAACATTGGAAAGGAATGGAACATATTGATTTAGGTGGAAATTGTAAGTTTCTTTATAACGATCATGTAACTGAAATTAAGAGTGTCCTAGAAGAAATTCTGAACAATAAGGCTGAATATCAGAAAATGAAAAAAAATGCTGTAGAAATTGGAATTACAAAGTTTTCTTACAGAGAGATATCCAGACGAGCAATACAAATTTGAAAAGGAATATTACGAAGTGAATCTTGAGTTTTTACTAATTTGATATGTAATAATTTAGGAATTGGAGCCCAATGAATATTTATTTGCGATGCCATAATAGCTGACAGAGTATCAATTGCAAGGAATGCTGCATTTTTAACTCAGATGATCATAATTATAATATCATAAGTATGACAATGTGGAATTCCGTATGTGGTAATAAGTATAGAATAACAGTTGAATATGTTGTTCGAATGGGTTATGGAGCAATTATTCTAAGTCCTGTCAGGATAGATCGGGGAGCAATTATAGCTGCAGCATCAGTTGTATCAAAGGATGTTCCTCCATATAATATTGTGGGTGGATGTCCTACAAAATTATTAAAAATGCGTTTTAATGAGGATGAAATAATTGAACACGAAAGAATCTTAATTGAATGTAAGGAAATGCGGGAAGAAGAAAGAACTATTATTTAATAACAGCCAAGAAATTTATAAGTTGAAATCATACGAAAATATAAATATTTATTGTTTTATAAGGTATAATTTATGAAAGCGGAAGAACTTGCAGACATTTACCGTAATTGTGGTTGCAAAATAAAAAAAATTGAAGGATATCTTTTTAATAATCAGAGGTATATTAACTATTCATTTCCTCTGCTAGATGTCATTCCTATTAGTAAGAGTCTAATAAATTCATTAAAATGGAAGTATCTTTTATCAATCATTTTCACTGAATCGCGGATAAAAAATACTTACGAATTTTTATTAGAAGCAAATAATTATGATCTTGATAAATTTGCCAGTAAAATTAGAAATCGAATTAAAAAAAGTTTAAAGAATTGTACATTCAAAAAGCCAAGTTTAGAAGACTTGCTCCATTTTGGCCATAAAATAAATCAACAAACATTGCACAGGCAGTCCAGAAGAGATAGGATCTTATATGAATACAAGTGTTGGGAAAAATATATTACATCATTCTATTCTAATGAAAATGTTATAATTCTTGGAACGTATTTTAATGATAGAATGGTTGCTTATATAATAGTTTATTATTTAGCTGGAAAGTATATCATTCAAAATGCATTTATCGATAAACAAGACTCCAGAATTACAGCTCCAATGAACGGATTAATTTATACAATGGTTAATCAATTAATAGAGAAATATGGTTCAATAAAAATCTCATACGGATTAGAATCTTTTTTTCCGTTGCCTGACTTAAACAGGTTCAAGCAAAATATGCTATTTGAACCTTTACCAGCAACCAGGATGTATATTATAAATCCCTTGTTGCTTCCCTTTTTTAAATTGATAATTTATATTAATGTTCATTTGTTTAAGCGAAAAAGTATTAAAAGCTCTTTTGTAAGAAGAGTAATTCGCTTATACCAGGGTAATAGAATATTTATCAAAGAAAGCTAAGGCTATAAAATAAATATTAGAATTTGAATAATTTGAAAAAAAAAAACATATTGTTGATATCAGGGGTTTTCCTCCCGGAACCAGTTGTTTCAGCTTCTCTGTCAAATGACTTAGCTATAGCACTGTCGGAAGACCGGAAAGTGATAGTAATATCACCTAAGCCTTCTCGTCCATTAGGATTCAATTTTAAGAAAGGTTCGACTATGAATATAAAATTTGAACATATA
>CAZFHF010000513.1:0-2114 GCA_964518655.1 uncultured Bacteroidales bacterium
TCCGTAATATTGAACTTGTAAATGACACATTCGAAAATGCACTCCCGGGAATAATTGGTGAACTAAATGAAAATACACTTATTTTTATTGACGGAAATCATGAAAAAGAAGCTACTGTGAGTTATTTTAGGCAATTGACAGAAAAAATAAAAAATAACCTGATGATAGTCCTGGATGATATTAACTGGTCCGATGGTATGCGTGAAGCATGGAGAGAGATAAAATCATATCCTGCATCATTTATCACCCTGGATTTGTTCTTTATGGGGATTATATATTTTAATAAAGGCCTGCAAAAACAGAATTATGTAATAAGATTTTAAAAGTTGATGCGCAAATGTTATTTTTATGCATTTTGAAAACCGGAATAAAAAAATGTTAAGATAAAAATGTTTTAGAATATTTATAAATTCATGGAAAAAATCATTCAACTGCAGGGAATTGTTAAGAACTACGTTGTTGGCACCCAAATAGTAAGGGCTTTAAGGTCAATAAATATTGATATTGATAAAAACGAGTTTGTGGCAATTATGGGCCCTTCGGGATCAGGGAAATCTACTCTGATGAATATCATCGGTTGTCTTGATACACCTTCATCGGGAAAATACATATTAAAGGATAAAGATGTCAGCAAGCTTGAGGACAATCAGTTGGCAGAAATAAGAAACAGTGAGATAGGATTTATATTTCAGACTTTTAATTTATTACCCAGATATACTACGCTGGAGAATGTTATGCTTCCGATGGTATACGCGGGATTGAATAAAGTACAGCGAAAAGCAAGGGCAACAGAAGTACTGGATGATGTTGATTTAGCTGACAGGATAACCCACAGGCCTAATGAACTGTCAGGCGGACAAAAACAGAGGGTTGCTATAGCCAGGGCGTTAGTAAACCGCCCTTCAATTATCCTGGCAGATGAACCCACTGGCAACCTTGACTCCAAGACATCCATAGATATTATGAATGTATTTCATGAGATCCATAAGAAAGGCAACACGATAATTTTAGTTACGCATGAAGAGGATATCGCAATGAATGCAGGAAGGATAATACGTCTTATGGACGGCCAGATTGAATCGGACAAGAAAAATAAAAAGGTAAAACAATGAAAATCTATTCCGGGTCAGGAGATAAAGGAAAGACATCGCTAAGAGGAGGCAAAAAGGTCCCTAAATATCATAAAAGAATTTGTGCTGTTGGTAACGTTGATGAGCTTATTTCGTATATGGGATTAATCAGAAGTCAGAATATCGATGATGAATATAAAAAAGTATTAATTATTATTCAGGAGAAACTGATGATTTGTGCAGCTATACTAGCATCTGAAAGCGAAAAAAGCAGAGGTGGATTACCTGAGTTAACTGAAGATGACGTAAAAATACTTGAAAGAACAATAGATAAAATGGAAGAAAAGATACCGGCCATGGATTCATTTATTTTACCCGGAGGAAATACTATTGTTTCATTTTGTCATATCGCCAGGGTAATATGCAGAAAAGCTGAAAGAAATGTTGTAAAACTTTCAGTTAAGGTATCTGTTCCTGGAATAATATTAAAATACCTGAATCGTCTGTCCGATTATCTTTTTGTTCTATCACGCAGATTATCAGTTGATTTAAACTCAAATGAAATTCTATGGAAGCCTGAGTTGTAAATGATAATTTTTTTTTTATATTTTTGCAGCTTTTTAAGTTAGGATTCTATAAACTAATATACCATGTATTGGACTCTGGAATTAGCGTCTAAATTAGAGGATGCACCATGGCCGGCCACAAAAGATGAGTTAATTGATTTTGCAATTCGTTCCGGTGCTCCGCTCGAGGTGATTGAAAACTTGCAGGAGATTGAAGATGAAGGTGAAATATACGAGAGTATTGAAGACATCTGGCCGGATTATCCCAGTAAAGATGATTTCTTTTTTAATGAAGATGAATATTAAAATGGGATTATAAAATAGTCCCATTTTGTTTTTTTATTCACTCCATATAAAAATATCTTCCTTTTTAAGCGGTCTATGACGCTCAAGCCACACAAAATTCTTTAACTTAAGTTCATTTGGCGGCACTGTTTCAAGCGGATATAATATAGCATCAGGCTTAGTATAAAACATA
>CAZFHF010000514.1:0-2114 GCA_964518655.1 uncultured Bacteroidales bacterium
ATCTAGCCAGTCAATTACCGGTTGGTAAAATGAAACGACATCTTCAGGCAGGGATCGGCCTGATATTTCAAAAATATTATTATCAGGATCAAATAAAACTTTTGGTGTATCGGTAGTGCCTCTAATATCTAAAGGTTCCATGATTATTTTCTTTCAAATTATTTAATATTGTAATAAATTACAAATTATTAAAATATCATCTTGAGTTCCAATGTAACTAAATTACGTCAATTTTAACTATTCTGTAAGAAAATTATTAAAAATTAATGAACATATTTAATTAACTTATTATGTTTTATATATTTACATTCTGCTGAAAGCGCAATAACAGTCTAAATTCTAATAAATTAAACATATAATATATGAAATACATACCAGATGTCGGGCGTTACGGTTCAATGATTTATAATCGTTGTGGAAGAAGCGGGCTTAAGCTTCCTGCTATATCTTTAGGATTATGGCATAATTTCGGACATGTTGATGATTTTGAAAATTCAAGAAAAATAATATTACATGCTTTTGATGCAGGCATTACTCATTTTGACCTTGCTAATAATTACGGTCCTCCGCCGGGTTCTGCCGAAGAGAATTTCGGTAAGGTTTTAAAAAATGATTTAAGCAGTCACAGGGACGAACTTATTATTTCAACCAAAGCCGGATATTTGATGTGGGACGGGCCTTATGGTGAATGGGGTTCAAGGAAATATTTACTTGCCAGTCTTGATCAAAGCTTAAAAAGAATAGGGATTGATTATGTTGATATATTTTACTCACACAGGCCTGATCCTGACACTCCGCTGGAAGAAACTATGGGAGCGCTCGAACATGCAGTAAAACAAGGTAAGGCTTTGTATGCCGGTATATCTAATTATAATGCAGCTGACACTGAGGCAGCGTCAGAAATATTAACAAAATCAGGAACACCCTGTCTTATTCATCAACCCAAATATTCAATGTTTGAAAGGTGGGTTGAAGACGGACTCCTTGACGTTCTGGAAAAAGAAGGAATAGGGGCTATAGCTTTTTCACCGCTTGCCCAGGGATTACTTACTGATAAATATATTAACGGCATACCTGAAGGTTCAAGGGCTGCCAAACCTCACGGATTTCTCAGGAAAGAAGAAATTACAAATGAAAAAATTGACAAAGTAAAAAAACTGAATAATATAGCAGGCAAGAGAAACCAGACATTGGCACAAATGGCAATTGCCTGGTTATTAAAGGATAAAAGGATAACGTCAGTACTTATAGGAGCCAGTTCGATCATACAGCTGGATGACAATCTGAAATCACTTGACAATTTAAAGTTTGAAAATGAAGAGCTTGAGGCTATTGAAAAGATATTAAAATGACAGGGCTTGCTGAAGAAGCATAAAGTCTCCACTCCTTCCCTACTCATATTGAAGAGCATTTACCGGATTTCTCCTTGCTGCCATGAATGCTATATAACTTACTGTTAAGAATGCTATTGTAAGTGCAATTACATATGGCAACAGAAAATCACTTACACTCAGATTTATCCTGAAATGAAAATTCTTAAGCCAGTTATTCATGATATAGTAAGCAAAAGGCCATGCCAGTACCGTTGAAATAGTAACAAGTATAATAATTTCGCTAATAAACAATAAGATGATACTGCCTGTTGATGAACCCAGCACTTTTCTTATTCCAATTTCCTTTGTTTTCTTTTCTGCTGCAAATGAAGTCAGTCCGAACAACCCAAGACATGCAATAAATATTGCGAGTAATGCGAAAGCAAATGACAGTTTACCTGTTCTTTTTTCTTCCTGGTAAATATTATTGTAATCTTCATCAAGAAAAAAATACTGAAAAGGATCGTTTGTAGTAAATTCCTTCCATGTGTCTTCAATATGGCTAATTGTTGTGTTTATATTGTCAGGTGACAGACGTATAGTCAGATAACCGCCCCAGTCCCATTCTTTAGGTTTAAGAAGAAAAGCACAGGGATTAATATCCTCGTGCAATGACTGATAATGATGATCCCTGACAACCCCTATTACATCGAGATAAACCTGTTGCTCAGGTGTTTCTCCCGGTTGAATGAATCTTACTGCCAGAGGATTGTCGAAGCCAAACTTTTTCACAGCAGTTTC
>CAZFHF010000515.1:0-2113 GCA_964518655.1 uncultured Bacteroidales bacterium
GCGTGCATACCATTTAGTAAGGTCAAACATGGCCATAATGGCCTCTTTGAACCGGACACTTTCAAGGGGCATAAAAAAGGCAAGTACAAAGACCGCAATTATCCAGAGCAATATTTTAATCTCTCTTTTCCATTCCATTTTAATTCAATTTGAAATTATATATACCGCAATATTGTTCGTGACTTTACGAACAATTTTTATAAATTTTTTTAGAAATAAATGATAATAACATAATATACACCTACACCGATGATAACAACAGCTATTATCCTGCGAAACCAGATTTCAAATGTTTTTAAACGGTGATATAATTTGCCAACTCCCGACACAGTATAAGCTAATAACCATGCAAAAATTATAACGGGTATACCTGTAGCAATAGCAAAAACAACCGGCAGGTATAAACCTGATGCATTGCTGATGGTCATGGGAATTAACATTCCAAAATATAATACACCACTATACGGACAAAAAGCAAGGGCAAACATTATTCCAAGTACCTGAACTTCCCAATAACTGTTTATACCATTTTCCTGAAAACGTCTGGTTAATTGATTTAATCCCGGAAATTTAATTTTCATAACATCGAGGATTAATAGCCCAATAACTATTAAAAGCGGACCAATAATCTTTTCTCCATATTGCTGGAACCAATCAGAAATTTTAAACTGGTCAGCACCAATAAATATTATTACAGCAAGCAGGGTGTACGACAATGCTCTGCCAAGCGTGTAGACCAGTCCATTAATAAATACCTTATTTTTATCTTTGACATCTTTACTGATAAATCCAATTGCCGTAATATTAGTTGCAAGCGGACAGGGACTGATTGCTGTCATCAGACCCAGTAAAAATGCTGAAATAACCGGTAATGAGGTACTACTCGTTAAATTATTAAGGAATTCTTCCATTCAGAGCGAAATTCTATTTATAACAAAGGGTCGATTCTTTCTTTAATTGTTTGTTTGAGTTTATCAGGATTACTACGTGCATTCATAAAACCTTCATTAGTAATATTTATTTTGGTATCTCCGCTTACAATCAATAAAGTCTGACCGAAAACACCCAATTGTTCTCCTTTCTGCTTTCCATTTTTATCTTCAAGGTTGAAGTCGCTAAACATTACTCTATCACCATATAACTCAGCAACTGCCTCTCTTGATATGTTCTCCACTGACTGACAGGTTATACATCGCCGGGTATAATGAAAATAGTATACTTCAACTTTTCCGGTATTTGAAATCCGGGTATTATCGTTTTTCTTATCGGTTTGAGCAGAGCATGACATAGTCATACTCAAAGCCATTAATGAGATAAATAAATACTTTACTGATTTCATAATCTATTGATTTTTAGTTATTAAATTTTTTATTTCATTTATGTCTGGTACATATCCGCTTAATACCACTTTCCCGTTAATTACTAAAGCAGGTGTACGCATTACACCATATTCCATTATTTTCATAATATCTTCTACTTTTGAAACATCAGCAGATATACCCAGTTCTGCCAATGAATTAATTACCGTTTTTTCCAATGCCTTACATTTTGGGCAACCTGTTCCTAAGACTTTTATTTCCATATTATGATTATTTAAAGTATTATTAATTCGTAGTTCGCAAAACACCGAACCTATATTATAAAAATTTTTAAATCTGTAAATGTTTCTTGAATAAAATCTGAGCTTCTTTCCAGTTTGTTTTATTGATACAATATTTAATCCTGGGAGCTTCTATTTCACCCTGAATAAGCCCTGCATCTTTTAATTCCTTCAAATGTTGTGAAAGAGTTGATTTAGCAATAGGCAATATTTCTGTTAAGTCGCCACTGTAACAACAACTTTGCTTTGAAAGCAATTCCAGCACATACATCCGGATGGGATGCCCCATTGCTTTTGCGTAGCGAGCTACTTTTTTTTGTTCATCCGTAAGCACTTCTTTTTTTGTCATTCTTGTTCGGTAATTAACGAACAAATATATGAAAAATTTTCAAATAAGAATTTATGAGTTTTTGAGAATATTTAAGTGGCTTATTTCTTTCTCAAACCAGATAATATATTCATCTAATTTTGATATTAAATAATATGGAAGATTTAATAAATAATACTCTTTGT
>CAZFHF010000516.1:0-2098 GCA_964518655.1 uncultured Bacteroidales bacterium
ATGATATAGCTGGAAATGTGCGCAATAATTCACTTACGAATAAAATTTCAATTAACCAAAATCCAACATTTGATAATATAATCTTGGAAGTGCTTGATAATTCACTGATAAATTCAAAAGTAGAGCTTTATGACCTAACAGGTAAATTGATAGAAATTGTTAAAATTGATAATATTATTAGTATTATTGATATAAAGGAATTTCAAAATGGAATTTATATTTTAAAATTGTTGACAGAAAATAATATAAGTCTATGTCATAAAATTTTTAAAAAATAACTGGTGCTAACACGGCATATAAAGCATTGGGCTGTTGGTGATTTGCTGATATTTTGTACTTTTGATTAATGGAGAAATTATACTTATAATTATAGGCACTGAAGTCCCAACGCTTCATATGCCGATACCGTTGGCATTAATTATTAAGAACCATGAACATATTAGGAATTAGATGTAGCTCAAAAGATTTTTCATTCGCAATTTTGAATGGAAAACAAGATTCTGTAAATTTTATAGAATCTGGTACAACAAGCTTCCCAAAAGGATATTCTGAAGCGGATTGTTTGAAATGGTTTCACCTCGAGATAGCTGGCATGATTGATAAATATAATATTAGTGGAATTGGAGTTAAAGGTGTTGAACCTATGGCTATGAAAGGTAAAACTTATGGAGAAAGAATGGAAAAAGAAGGTGTAATCTTTCTTCAAGCCTCTCAAAAAGGAATAAAATATATAAAAAGAAAAGTTAAGGGAACAATAGCCAAAGATTTGGGATTTAAAGGAAGGGGTAAATATTTAGAAACGAAAGCGGATTTTTCAAGTATCAAAGAATATGATAAAGCGACTATAAACGAAAAAGAAGCAATTCAAATTGCTATAAGCATGCTTAACTAATATGGCTGCAACATTTGAATTTATAAAACGACTAGGCTCTGGATATTTCGGGGAGGTTTGGAAAGTGAGAGATACAGGGTTAAATTCGATATTTGCCCTGAAATTAATTCCCCCTGACAAAGTCATTAATCCACATAATTTTTATCAAGAAGCTCAAACATTAAAAGCTGCTGAACATGACAATATTGTTGAAGTTTATGAAACAGGAGAAATGTCTGACGGTCGTATTTATGTAAAAATGGAGTTCTTAAAAAATGGAAGCCTGGAAGATGAGGCAAGCGGTGCTTATGTCCCATTAACTAGAGCAAAAAAACTAATGATTGATTTACTCAGAGGACTTGAGTATGCACATTCAAAAAAAATTCTTCATAGAGATATTAAACCAGCAAATATCATGATAGGTAATTCTAATGAAGGAAAATTGTCTGATTTTGGATTAGCATTACCAGATATTACCAAGGTAGATGTTTCTGTTCTAAAAAAGTATCAATATTGGATGCATTTAGCGCCAGAAGTATCTTCTATATCGGATTATACTTACTTATCTGATATTTATTCTTGTGGAATTACTTTGTATCGACTTATTAATGGAGATAGCTATTTGCCTCCACTATCTATTAGTGATTTGAGAGTTCAAGCGTTGAATGGAAAATTTCCGGATAGAAAATACTATAGAGATTTTATACCAATACCATTAAAAAAATTAGTTAACAAAGCAATAAGTATTGATCCAAATGATCGATTTGAATCTGCTGAGAAGATGAGACATGCGCTTGAAAATTTAAATTTGGATTGTAATTGGGTTGAAAATCAATTGACAAATGGAATCAGATGGCGTTCTTCTCAAAAAGGGAAATTGATTCAATTATTAAAAACAAAGAATAACGATAAAACATGGAATATTGAATTGTCTCAGGGAAAAGACAAAATATCTTTAAGAAAGAAAAATGCATTTTATCAAAAGAATATTTCAAAAAAAGAAGCGGATCAAAATTGCAAACGGATACTTCAGGATTATGTTCTGGGTAAACAAAAATAACTAATGCCAACACATGGTATAGTGCATGCGGGTTTCAGCGGTTTGCGAGCGTTTGTAGCTCGTAAAAAAGGTCGGTGTAACTGGATAGGAAATTGCTTCGTAATTCCGCACGACACCATACCATAAAACGTTTGTAGCCAATATTTATAAGCAACCATTTAGCTAAT
>CAZFHF010000517.1:0-267 GCA_964518655.1 uncultured Bacteroidales bacterium
AAAAGTTATCCTATCAAAAAAAGGCGGTTATCAGGGAATGCTTGAGTATATTCCAGGGAAATATGCACATCGTCCTGTAGATGCGGAAGGATACATGTTTATTCATTGTATTTTTGTTGGATTCAAGAATGAGTTTAAAGGTAAAGGTTATGCCTCCTCGTTAATAAACGAATGCATCAAAGACGCGGAAAATAAAAAAATGTTGGGAGTTGCAGTAGTGACAAGAAAAGGTCCGTTTATGGTTCACAATGACATATTCCTTAAGAA
>CAZFHF010000517.1:277-2094 GCA_964518655.1 uncultured Bacteroidales bacterium
TTCCATGCGGTTGATAGTGCAAAACCAGATTTTGATTTATTAGTAAAAAAGTTTGATGTAAAATCTAAAAATCCTAAGTTTAAATCAAATATGACTGATAATTTAAAGAAATATGAAAAAGGATTATATGTTATTCGCTCACCCCAATGTCAATATACAGAAAAAAATGTAAATGCTATTTTGGAATCGGCAAAAAACAAATTTAACCTAAAACCTAATCTGATCGATTTGGTGGATTCAAACACTGTTCAAAACATACCATGTGCTTTCGGAACATTTTGTATTATTTATAATGGAGAAATTATTAGTCACCACCCTATTAGTAATACCCGATTTGAAAATATAATGAAAAATAAAATATAATATCTGATTTGGTATAAATCTATTCAAATCTCATTCAATTAACCAATTCTCTTTTAGCATTATTACTTGCTGATAATGATGTTGATGGTTAGATGATTTAACTTAATCAATTTTTCCATATGGACCTTTCCATTTATCAGCGATTTTAATAAATTTGGTATATCCATGTTTCTTGATAAATTCTATTGATTGTTTGTATTTTTTATATTTATATCCAATTTTATCATGAAAATTAAAGATTATTTTACAAGTAGAAAACTCTGGACAATCAGCACAGGTTTCAAATTTCTTATCTTTAAAACAGCATATTTTTATCTTACATCTTGCCTTGTTAATATTTCGTTCACCATTTTCATATCCAAGTTTGCAACCCTGGCAATTAATTCCTGAACTTGATATACGACAGGTTTTACAATAAGCGCCACAGCATCCGATTTCTGTTATCGTCATATGATCATCTTAATCTTTTTTAAAACCAATATTAAGTATTGTAATTTAATATATAAGACATGATACTGATTATGATGTATGAAAAACATTAGTATAAGCATTACACCCTTAGCGCAGGTTCTCGACGAGAGCACTTTACTTCTATAAACTCAATATTTTTACTAGTAAACTGGTATTCAAATCCCTTCCCCTGCATATTTATATATTAATAATATAATAATATTATTTGAACTGGTGTTTACTAGTAAATTGATTTAAATCAAGGCATAGAATCTTACATTATCACTTGATGATTATGATATCAATAGATGTGATAATGATCGATATGTATTAAAAATAGATATTTAAGTATATCAAATATTAACAAGTTTATTATGACCAAGGAATATAGCTATACATTACCAGTAGGATATCATGATTTCCATAGAAAACAAGTTTATAATTTTCAATTTAATCGTTGGCATTCAGTCGGTTTTGCACGTTTTGAAGATATGAAAGAAGCAGGAGAAAGAATCAATAACTTTTCAGATTGGAAACGTGTAATGGTTGAGCTAGCCCAAAGAGCAGAAGCAGAAGGCAGGTTAAAAAATGCTGCAATATACTACAGAGGAGCAGAATTTTACATTACTCAAAAAGACCTTGACAAAATAAAATTTTATGATAAATTCATTGAATTGTTTTACAAAATTTTTGAAAAAGATGGAATAAAAAGCTACAAAGTACCATATAATGATTCTTTCTTACATGCATTAAAAGTGCCTGTTACTGACCGTAACAAAAAAGGAACAATACTGATGCATGGGGGGTTTGACTCATTTATTGAAGAATTCTACTATCTTATGAAAATATTTGCAGACAATGGTTACGAAGTAATTGCATTTGAAGGACCCGGTCAAGGTGGTACCAGAAGAAAATATGGTCTTGCTTGGGATGAAAAATGGGAAAAACCAACAAAAACAGTAATTGATTTTTTTAAACTCAAGGATGTAACAATCTATGGAATA
>CAZFHF010000518.1:0-2076 GCA_964518655.1 uncultured Bacteroidales bacterium
CTTCTTTTCCAGTTCATCATAAAGCAGAGGAAGGAGATTATTGTATTCATCATCATTAATAAACTTATGGTATAGTGTATACTTCGCCGGAATAGGCAAAAAGAATAATTGTATGTTGTAGTACTCCATCAATTTCTTTTCCATGTCCTTTATGTTATTGCAGTATCTTTCAATATCTTCATTGCTGTGTTCATAGTAGAAACTTGTATTCTCACTATTAACCTGGTCATGGTAAAATAGCCAGGGTGTGCCTTGCCTGATAAAGTGAACAGGGGTTAAATTTGATATGTAGCCGAACAGGTCGAATTTTATTGTTGATATAACTGAATATATTCCTGAGGTGAAATAGCTTTTTTTCATCAGCGCATCATAAAGCTCTTCTGTCCGGGAATAAAAGATCTTATCCTTAATTCCTGCCGCAAATTTTCTGATATAAGATCTGTTATCCGCTATATATACCGCTTCATGCGGTTTATTGAACTCATAAGGAATGTATCTTTCAACCCTGCCATATATAAGCAGCCTGGGCTTATCATTTTTAAAATTATTTCTTGTAAAATATTCCAGGGGGCCCTCTTTATAAACATAATGTACCTTTTTACCAGTCGCTTCCATAATCATTTTTGGGATCTGTGTTCCCCTGGCAATATCAAAAAAGCTGTCGCCAAAAACAAAGATCTCCGCTTCATCAAGTGAGGCCTGATCCTTTGAAAACTGGTATTTTTCCTTTACAGGAGGCAGTCCTTTTTCCCTGTAATGCAGGACCTGACTAAAATAATATAATTCTCCGTATTTGGTCTTATCCCAGTATCCCTCTATCATCTTTTCTTTTAAAACAGCATTGAACAGTGGCCTGGTCCTTATTGCAATAAAAGCATAAAGGCATATTATCCCTGTCAGATATATTAACCATTTTAAAATTCTTTCTTTTCTCATATCCTTTGTTTTTAAAACTGGAAATACAGAAAATCAACTGACTCCCATTTGCCGAGCACAACTATTGCCAGTATCATTAATATAAGTAATACCCATTTTACCGGTTTTGCAAAACGCTGTATTTTATCATGAAGCTGTAACTTTTCTTCACAGATTTCAATTATAAACAATATGGCAATCAAGAGAATAGCTATATAAAAATCTGCTTTAAAAGCAAACAGGTTTATCGGGCCGGTGGATGGGGTAAAGATATTTTTAATTATCATGAAGGCGTCGCTGATATTATTTGCCCTGAAAAAGATCCAGGCAAACCATGCCAGGAATAAGGTAATTATTACCTGGACAATATTCTGAACAGCCACTTTTTCTCCGAAAACAAACTTATTTACCCGCCCCCTTATTTTTGCGGTCCATATAGCAAACACAAGGTAGAATCCGTGCAGTGCGCCCCATACCACGAATGTCCAGTTGGCGCCGTGCCATAAGCCGCTTATTAAAAATGTCATGAACAGGTTATAATAATATCTCCACTTCACTACCCTGTTACCTCCCAGAGGAATATACAGGTAGTCCCTGAACCATGTGGAGAGCGATATGTGCCACCTATGCCAGAATTCACTAATATTCCGGGCAAGATAGGGCCTTTTAAAGTTACGCATAAGGTCGTACCCCATGATTGATGCCGAGCCTATGGCAATATCAGAATAACCTGAGAAATCACAATAAATCTGAAATGCAAAGAATACTGTTGCAATTACGTAATGTGTTCCGCCGTAATCTCCGGCATTATTATATACCAGGTTAACATATTCAGCCAGCCTGTCGGCTATCACCACTTTCTTGAAAAATCCCCAGCCCATCTGAAGGATACCGTTCTTCACCCTTTCGTAATCAAATTTGAAATGCATGTGCATCTGCGGCATCAGCCGTGTAGAGCGTTCTATCGGTCCTGCTACCAATTGGGGGAAGAATGCCACATAGAGGGCGAACTTTCCGAAATGCCTTTCAGGCTCCTTTATACCTTTATATACATCTATAGTATAACTCAGCGTTTGAAACGTATAAAATGAGATACCCACAGGCAGGAGCACGTTTAGTTCAGGCAGGTGGCGCATCACATTTATTTTGTCAAAGACAAAA
>CAZFHF010000519.1:0-2072 GCA_964518655.1 uncultured Bacteroidales bacterium
ATTTAATGTCATCCCATTTAATAAAATATTTTCCTTATTTATTCAATACACCCATCCCAATATTGTTAACATATGCAATTTCGGATATTATAAAAATTAAATAGAACATATAAATTAATATTAAATCAAATAAAAATAGGAGTATATTTATAAACAACATGTATTTTGTTATGAAAAAATTAATAAATAATGCAATGCCTACCAATGAAAAAAAAGCAGAACCTATTATTCCAAGAATTTTTGTGAATGTAAATTTGATCCAAAAATAATATTCTTTCATAGTTAGTAAAATTTAATTGATATTTATTTAAAAGAAGAGATATTAATGTATGAAGTAAAATTCAAAAAAATTGGATTATTAAAACTGATTTTAAAGAAAATAATGACAGTAGATTTAGTTATTAATTTAATAAAATTCTAAAATTCTGGAATATAGACCATAGCATAACGGCCGTTATTAAATGAGGTTTTTCACACCACTTAGCGATATTATTTTAGTGTATTAAATTAAAACAATCACATAGCAATTATAAATAACACTTGCTATGAAAGTTAGGGAAAAATCTGGTGTAGCCCGGAGGGAGGAACGACCGGAGCGTGTTATAACAGTTAGACGAAGTAACATTTTTATTTTTCTCCTTCCAAATTTCTTTTTGAAGTTTCCAATCGGTAACTTGGAAGATTCAACTCTAAAATTATACTATGATGGACAAGCCGGTCAATAGCTGCAGCTGTTGTCATTGGATCTTTGAAGATTTTTTCCCATTCCGAAAATACAAGATTGCTTGTAATCATGACCGTTCCCCGTTCATATCGCTCTGCCAGCAAGGTAAATAATACCTCCATCTCTTCCCGGGTTTGCTGGACATACCCTATGTCATCTATGATTAAAGCATCTTTGGAAGCCAGGGCTTTAATTGCTTTAGCTAATCTTAATTCCTTTTTCGCTTTTAACAAATCCTGGACCAACATACTGCATGATTTAAATAAAACCTTAAACCCCTTGTTTACCAGTTCCTGTCCAATACCACAAAGCAAATGAGTTTTTCCACTGCCGGGATTTCCAAATATCAATACATTCTCCTTCCGCCTGATAAATCCACCATCAACAAGCTGCTTCACCATCCCACGGATCCTGGGCGGAAGACGCTTCTTATTAAAAGTTAGCAGGTTTTTTTCAAGAGGCAGCCGTGATTGCCGGAGTAGACGGTTTATTCGTACTTGCCTTTTTTCGGTAAGCTCCAGATCCGAAAGCCGCGATAAATATTCTTCATACCCTAATTCCATGGTTTGCGCATTCAGTGCTTCTTTCTTATAAACACTTGCCATGACCGGTAATTTCAACTCTTTCAAAACTGATTTTAAAGAAACTACACTCATACTGCCTCCCAGTTCAAAAGCTTATCATAATCTGATATATTCACAGGATCGATACTGATATCCTTTTTCATACCCTGTCTTCCCCCGTTCACCCAATCCATGACCCAGGCTTCAATTTCATCTGCAGTATGAATTCCATCGCAAAAAGACCAGTACTGAAGTGCTTTATCCACAATATCCTCACTCGTTTTTGCAGCCAGACGCAGTACCTTCAAATATTCTTTAACAGCTTTACCGGTACTATGCTGCCTCTGAAGATAGTCATAATAACTTCTGAAGAAGAAACTCGGAAACATCTCCTCCTGATAACGGTAATTCGCGAAAGCGCCCGGTTTTCGTATAAGCCAGTCAATAATATGCCGGTAATTGATCTTGTGTTTATTTTCCCCATAAAGACGCGGCAGCACATCTACACATTTGTTGCCATAAAAAACCTCAAGGTTTTCAGAATGTAGGTATACGGTCACTTTTTCACCTATTAACCTGCTATTGACCGAATAAACATTATGATTGATGCGAATGGTAGAATACTTTGATACTGATATATCATTCAATCGTTTGCTGGATTGGAACCGTTCAAGCGGAAGCCTTTTTAAAACAGCAACTTCTTCTTCAAACCTGTTTTCCCGGCAGGCATTTATCTTGTCAAACAGCTTGTCCAGAAACTGTTCATAATCCTTCCGGCTTTCAAA
>CAZFHF010000520.1:0-2071 GCA_964518655.1 uncultured Bacteroidales bacterium
TTTTCTTCTTACGGCTTCTGTCAGCTGGCCTCCTTCATCATAACCAATATATCCCGGGGGGGCACCTACCAGGCGTGATACTGAATGTCTTTCCTGGTATTCTGACATATCAATCCTGGTCATAAAGTTCTCATCGTTAAATAAGAATTCAGCCAGGGCTTTTGCTAATTCAGTTTTTCCAACTCCCGTTGTTCCAAGAAACAAAAATGAGCCAATAGGTTTTTTAGCATCCTGGAGGCCGGCTCTGTTTCTTCTTATTGCATCTGATACTGCAGTGATAGCTTCATTCTGGCCTACAACTCGTTTATGAAGCTCATTTTCAAGATTTAAGAGTTTGTCTTTTTCTTCCTGAAGCATCCTGTTCACCGGAATACCTGTCCATTTTGAAACAATATCTGCAATGTCTTCAGTTGACACCTCTTCTTTAATCAGCATTGTTTCTGATTGCAACTCTTTAAGCTTGTTTTTTAATTCTTCAATATTTGTCTCAGCTTCTTTTATTTTACCATAGCGGATTTCAGCAACCTTCCCATAATCACCCTGTCTTTCAGCCTGCTCGGCTTCAAATTTATAATTTTCAATGGTCGCTTTGTTTTGCTGAATACTGTCAATGATTGTCTTTTCTGACTGCCATTTGGCTCTTAACCTGTTTCTTTCATCATTAAGATTTGCTATGTCTTTGCTTAACTTTTGAAATTTTGTGCTGTCCCCATCTCTTTTAATTGCTTCTCTTTCAATTTCCATTTGCTTAATTTTTCTTTCAGTATCATCAATCTCCCGTGGCAGGGAATTCATCTCCAGCCTTAGATTGGAAGCGGCTTCATCAATTAAGTCAATAGCCTTATCAGGCAGAAACCTGTCAGTTATATATCGGTTTGATAATTCTACTGAAGATATTATAGCTTCATCTTTAATTCTAACCTTATGATGTGTTTCATACCTTTCCTTAAGACCCCTTAATATAGATATTGCACTTAAAACATCGGGTTCATCGACTATTATAATCTGGAATCGTCTTTCCAGGGCTTTATCTTTTTCGAAGTATTTCTGATATTCATTTAATGTAGTTGCACCAATTGCCCTGAGGTCACCCCTGGCCAGTGCAGGTTTAAGTATATTTGCCGCATCCATTGCTCCTTCTGCTTTGCCAGCGCCAATAAGAGTATGAATCTCATCTATAAAAAGTATTATTTCACCATTTGATGTGGTAACTTCTTTAACAACTGCTTTTAAGCGTTCTTCAAATTCACCTTTATATTTTGCACCCGCAATTAATGATCCCATATCAAGAGAAAATATTTGCCTGCTCTTGAGGTTTTCAGGTACGTCCCCTGAGATTATCCTGTGAGCCAGACCTTCAGCTATTGCAGTTTTTCCAACACCCGGCTCACCAATAAGTATGGGATTGTTTTTAGTTCTTCTTGACAAGATCTGCAGTATCCTTCGTATTTCCTCATCCCTTCCTATTACGGGATCAAGCTTGCCATTCCTTGCGTGTTCATTTAAATTTATTGCAAATCTGTTTAATGAATTGTATGTATCTTCGGCAGTCTGGCTGTCTACTTTTGAGCCTTTCCGTAATTCCTTAATAGCCAATTTTAAATTCTTTTCAGTTATATCATTATCTTTCATCAGCTGTGATACATTATCTCCGGAAGATAAAATTCCAAGTAAAATATGCTCAACTGAGATATACTGATCTCCAAAATCCTTTGCATAATCTCCTGCCTTTTGAAATGTTTTGCTGGCAGCTGTGGAAATATACTGTTCTCCTCCGGAAATTTTTGGATATGACTCAATTATTTTATTCAGCACTTTCTCAAAATTGCCGGCATTTACACCTAATTTGTTAAACAGGAATGTTGTTAAATTCTCACTCTGACTAATTATTCCTTTTAATATATGGCCATTCTCAATAGCCTGGTTATTATATCCACCTGCTATTGTAAAAGCATGTTGTACAGCTTCCTGTGATTTTATGGTAAAATTATTAAAGTTCATCTTTTTTATTGCTAGATTGTTTACCCTGTGAAATCCCGCAAAGCGGGTCCCGCGAAGCGGGAATTTCACA
>CAZFHF010000521.1:0-2056 GCA_964518655.1 uncultured Bacteroidales bacterium
TCAGGCAGTACAATCACCAGGCAATACATTACTGGTGGATGTCAAAGGAAGCATACAGGGAAACTTTCTTAAAACTAAGGCCTACCGAAAAATACTGGGATCTGGTGCCAATTCCCGATTATGAAAAAGCAAGAAAGGGCATTTATGTTGCATTGCCTAAAGAGGAAAAAGATAAGACTGAAAGTAAATACAGATTATCAAAAGAGGAGATAATAAAAGCTATAAAAGATGAGATATATAATAGTAAGGACTCAATATTAGTTTTAACTGAAATTGCCGGGAAAAAGGATACAAGTCTTGATTCTATGTTAAATAATATTTCAGATAGCGTGTACAGGAATTCAAATATTGAAAAATACAGGCGTGAAATAATTATCAGTAGAATAATAGGGGAGATCAGGTTAAATGAGCCTTTATTAAAATCAATACAGGAAAAGGCGGATAAAAAAAATATAAGCCTTGATTCTATGATCGTCCTTGATGCCATATGGTTATATGATAATAAATATAAAAATGCTGAACAATAAGACTATTGCAGTTGTAATACCTGCCTACAATGAATCAAAACAAATAGGAATGGTTATTGAAACCATGCCGGATTATGTTGACAGATTGGTTATAGTAAACGATAATTCAAAAGATAGCACCTCTGATGTTGTGAAGGGATTTTTTAATACTACGGGTAAAAGGGCATTACCGCAAAATGAGGAGGCAGGACAGAAAAAAAATTTGTATGACAGGGCAGTAAAAGTTCTTAAAGAACAGAACAGAGATGAACTTAAATACTTTCCGGAATCTGAGGTACTGCATCCGGATACTGATAACAGAATTGTATTAATAAATCTGAAAAAAAATAACGGGGTAGGAGCCGCAATAGCCAGGGGTTATAAGTGGGCAAAGGATAATAACATTGATTGTACTGCAGTTATGGCAGGTGACGGGCAGATGGACCCCGACGAACTATTATCAATATGCATGCCTGTAGTTGAGGAAGGGATAGATTATGTTAAGGGTAATCGCCTGACTCACAGAAGTGCAAGGTCTTTGATGCCAAGAACAAGGTTTTTTGGCAACTCAATTTTATCCATTCTAACAAAAATTGCTTCCGGTTACTGGCATGTTTCCGATACCCAGACAGGATTTACTGCAATATCAAATACTGCTCTTAATGCAATTAATCTTTATAAGATTTATCCACGGTATGGAATGCCCAATGATATCCTGGTAAAGCTGAATGTTGCCTTATGCACTTTGAAAGAAGTTGATATAAAACCTGTATACAATATAGGTGAAAAATCAAAAATGAGAGTTTTTAAAGTGGTAATACCCATCAGCTGGCTCCTGTTCAAATCATTTTATAAGAGATTATGGAGAAAATATCTTTTCAGGGACTTCCATCCTTTGTTCATACTGTATCATATGTCTTTTCTTTTGCTTCTGATATCAATACCTTATGCAATAAAACTTATTCGGTTGATGTTTATAGGTATAAATGCCAATCCGTTAACCGCCCTGGCCTTTGCTTTCCTGTTTATAAGCGGTTTCCAGTCTCTTTTATTTGCAATGTGGATGGATATGCAGGATAATGAAAGATTGTATAAATAGTGCACTCAATACAAGTCCTGCTATACAAGCTGAATTTTATGATCAGGAATCGGTAAATTATTTTATTGACTGTAGTTATTAATCCTGGATTTTGTATATATCTATTCCCATGTATTCACCAATTTTATTGTCTAAATACGGGCTTAAATCTTCATTGTAAATGGAGGGATCCCCAATAATTAAATATTTTAAACCTCTTGGGATTAAATACTCAATATTTTCTTTTATTGATTTATTAGGTACGTAGGCGTCTGTAAAACCTGTTTGATTCATTAGATACAAAGTATGATTTGTCGTTCGGTCAGGTGTTGAATATACCCTGTTATTTCTTTCTATTCCAAGTGATCTTAAATATGGGGTTATTGTGCCATAACTTTCAGTCGCAGGATAAGTAACCCTGTAGAACCAATCACTATATCTGATTTTCATAACTTTTCTGCAGTCATTAATC
>CAZFHF010000522.1:0-2048 GCA_964518655.1 uncultured Bacteroidales bacterium
CCTTTTTTATCGCCTATCGTATATCAATGTAATATTTCTCTTGCCCCAGAATGAAGTTGAAGATTGTTCAATAGATAATATCTCATCATATTTCTTAAGGTTCCATATCTCATTTGTTACCATCTCGGCTTTCCTCTCCCCCATGTTAAATATGACTTTAGTCTTAAAAATTATCTTTTTGCCGTCATCCGACCAGTTTGCCGTTTTTATGCGGGGAGAATTCCAGAATTCCGATTCATATTCCGTGCCGTCAAGTGTCATTTTCTCTTCTGTAATTTCATCATCAGCATACTCCAGAATCCTGGTAGTACCAATGTTAATATCATTCCCTTTATGAATAATGCTCATCCTATATGGAACAGACATTACTCCAAAGTCATCTAAAACACTTTTCTCCTCATTGAAAATCCATTCTCCTGAAAAATCAGGCGGTTGTTCATCCTTTAAAAGTAATGGAGGCAGTCCGCAAGCAGATCGATATGGACCAACAGCCCTGATGTAGGAGAAATCTTCCATACTAAGAATACGTGGGTCATTCCTTAGTATTTCATACTGCTTCTTTAATGTGTTCCTGACCATTCCTGCCCAGGTAACATAAAATCCCCACCCTGGCTGACTCTCAAGGATGTCCGGTGTGGGTGGGTTTCCTACCTCACCAAGGACAAGTGGTTTTCCTTCTGACAAAGCTACCAGGCTGTCATAATTTGCCTGGCTAAAATCCCTTCTGTAGACATCCAGCGACAGGATATCAAGATACTCACTGCCCGGGTAGTAGTTTGAAAAATACATATTCGGATTATTTGGCCTGTCTACACTCCAGACCCAGATCAGGTTCTTAAGTTTGTGATAATTAACATACCGGTCAAATAACTGACGGTATAATGCTTTGGTGCTGTATTCTCCCAGGCGTCCTCCCCACCAGAACCAGCCACCGTTCATTTCATGATAAGGCCGCCACAGTATCGGCACCCCTGCATCCTGAAGTTTCCTGAGATAGAATGCAACAGTATCAACCTGTGCACACCAGCGTTTGTATAACTCCGTTCCCGGAGTCAGAACATCTTTAAATTGCTCATCAAGCAGCTGCCCCTGCACACTCGCCAGAGAATCAGGTGCTCCGCCATGTTGCGGACGGAATGTAACCGGCTCATCTGAAGTCGGTGGCACAGCATGCCAGCATATTGTTATTATCGAGCCAAGTCTGTGCTGCCTTATACATTCTTCAACAATATCCGGACGTGCCAGGTATGAGTCTGAGTCCCCATCTCTGGCATGACCCATGTCTGTGCTGAAAACTACAGGGGTTTCTCCGATATATTCGGCTGCAAACCGGGTATTCCTGTCTTTTATATTAGGAAAGTTATGCTGGCCGGTAAGCGTATACTCTCCTGAAATGCTATAAATAAACTCAAGCAGGGCCCCGGCTTCCTTTGAAGCATCAGGAGTTACGGGTTTTTTGAATTTATCAACACTATAAACCAATGATACACATATACATGATATTGTAATGGACATTAATAAAACTCTTTGTAGTGATCTCATGCTTAGATTTATAATAAATGGCAAATTTGTAATCTTGCACTCATTAAACTAATGATAAAAAAATTGTTATTTAATTTTAAATGAATATTGCATTGAATTAATTAGGCAATACTATTTAATAATTATAAATAAAAATATAAAAAATGATATAAATAAAAAGAATATACTATTGAAGTATTAATTTCGGCCTTGTTAAATATATAAAAAGCCTAAACATCTAATGTACAGTAAAGATTTATTATGTAAATTTAATAACCGGATTAATTATGAAATTTATTAATAAAAAAAAGAAAAGCATATGAAAAAATTAATTGTTGTAATTTTTGCTATACTATTTTATTTGCCAGCAAATTTAATAGCAAAGGATGAATCAGGGAAAACGCCATTTATTATTAAAAAAGGAGTTAACGTTAGTCACTGGCTGTCACAGACTGAAATCAGGGGAGAAGAAAGAGCTAACTATGTAACAGAAGCGGATTTTATTAAAATTGCCGGGCTGGGATTTG
>CAZFHF010000523.1:0-2035 GCA_964518655.1 uncultured Bacteroidales bacterium
TGTTAATCTCTCAATTGTCAGTTCCTCTTAAATTTTAAAACTCAAAATTTAACATTTAACATTTCTCAAAGGTAGCTGTCCCCTTTTATTATTATCTTTGGACTTTTAAAACAATAGTACAAATAAATCAGGGCGCTGTCCCCTTTTATAATGAGTATTTACGATCCAATACACCCATACGGAAAAAAGCAGGAGCAATATGACAGGCGCTATCTTGAGATGGCTGTGATCTGGGCTCAGAACTCCTATTGCAAACGCAGGCAGGTAGGAGCACTTATCGTTAAGGAGAAAATGATAATTTCAGATGGATATAACGGAACTCCTGCCGGTTTTGAGAATATTTGCGAGGACAAAGACTATAAAACCAAACCATACGTTTTACATGCTGAAGCTAATGCTATTACTAAAGTAGCAAAATCAAACAACAGCAGTGAAGGGGCTACTCTGTATGTTACCCAGGGTCCCTGTATTGAATGTGCCAAGCTTATTATCCAGTCAGGAATAAAGAGGGTAATATACTGCAATAAGTATCATACTGAAGATGGCATAAAATTATTGAAAAGAGCAAAAGTTGAAGTAATGCATTTAGAGTTATAGTAAAATGGAATATAAAAATTCACGCAGGGCAATATACTATCCGGTTTTTCTGGCTGTTGCAATTGCTGCCGGCATATTGATAGGAAGATATTATAAAAGCACATATTCAGAAAAACGTTTTTATATTTATCCCAGGGCTGATAAACTTACAAATGTATTAAATTATATTGAAAGGGAATATGTTGATCCTGTATCAAAAGGTGAGCTGGTTGAAAATGCAATACCAAAGATACTGGAAGACCTTGATCCTCACTCGCAATATATCCCTGCCAAAGATGTCGAAAGAGTAAATGAACCTTTGGAAGGTAATTTCACAGGTATTGGAGTACAGTTTAACATGCTTAATGATACGCTGGTGATTATAAGTACTGTAGCTAACGGCCCCTCGGAGAAGATAGGTATCCTGGCAGGGGACCGTATTATAAAGGTTGATAATGAAATAGTTGCAGGAGTTAATATGCCCAGTGATTCGATTGTCAGCATGCTGAGAGGTCCGAAAGGCACTAAAGTGCTGGTTGAAATATTAAGGAGAGATGTTAAGGAACTTCTGCCTTTTGAGATTGTACGTGATAATATTCCTCTTTACAGCATTGATGTAGGCTACATGTTAACGGACAATATTGGTTATATCAAGATTAATAAGTTCTCAAGAACGACTTACGAGGAGTTTTTAACAACTTTTGATGATTTGAGATCACAGGGGCTGGAAAAATTGGTCCTGGACTTAAGGAACAATGGTGGCGGTTATATGACAACTGCCATATATGTCGTTGATGAGTTTCTGGCGGATAAAGAGTTAATAGTCTATACACAGGGAAATGCCAGAAAAAGGGAAGATTACAGGTCCAAGGAGGGGGGAATATGCAAGGATATAGAACTGGTTGTAATTATTGATGAAGGTTCAGCATCAGCAAGTGAGATTTTTGCAGGGGCGATTCAGGATAATGACAGGGGATTGGTTATCGGCCGGCGTACTTTTGGCAAAGCACTGGTGCAGGAACAGAAACCATTGTCTGACGGTTCTGTTATCAGGTTAACCATTGCAAGATACTATACGCCAACAGGAAGGTGTATTCAGAAACCATATGACAACGGAATGGATGAATATTTGAATGATATATATGACAGGTATCTGAAAGGAGAGCTGGCTATAGAAGACAGTATACATTTTAATGATTCACTGAAGTATATAACTCCCGGGGGTAAAGTTGTTTACGGAGGAGGTGGAATTATGCCTGATATTTTTGTACCTATTGACACAACAGGTGTTTCAGATTATTACCTGGATATAAGAAACAGGGGTTTGATTTACCGGTATGCCCTTAAATATGCGGATGATAACAGGGTATCGCTTGAAAAATTTGAAAGACCCGAACAATTTGTAA
Source organism: uncultured Bacteroidales bacterium (assembly GCA_964518655.1). Lineage (GTDB taxonomy): Bacteria > Bacteroidota > Bacteroidia > Bacteroidales > UBA10428. The sequence goes on from CAZFHF010000523.1 coordinate 1,983, forward strand.
GCTACCTTAACAAAAGAAATGTTCTGCGGGATTTCGTAAAATATGCAGCGGCT
>CAZFHF010000524.1:0-2029 GCA_964518655.1 uncultured Bacteroidales bacterium
AAAGTCAGAAAAAACCTCACTATGCCAGGAATGAAGATGGCAGGTGGCTTGCATACCTGAGGGTTGAAGATCAAAACCTCCTGGCTAACAGAATACTTATAAGGGTCTGGAAAAACAGGACAAGGAAAAGAGGCGTGTTTTTAAAATATAGTTATCCGGAAGAACGAATACTTCAGTACCTCAGGGAAAATAATAAAGTAACGCTGCCTGAATTTATTAAAACGGCAAAGATAAACAGGACCAGGGCTGAAAATATTCTTGTCAGTCTGATTTCAATAGGGATTCTCGAGATGGAATTCACTGAAAAGGAAGTATATTATAAATTAAAAGAAAAGGTAAGCACGAATTGATGAACAAGATAGAATAATATTTGTTAGAGTGATATATTATGAAATTCAATAATTGATTTTAATTTTGAGCGGGAAAACATATAATAAATGAAAAGATTATTAGTTATGGCTTCTAAGATATATTTGGTAACCGGACTGGCAGTAGTGATGTTCACATCTTGCAACAGTCCCTCTGCACAGGAGAAAAAAACAGATTCGTATTCAGAATCGGCTGTGGACAAGGTGGTTACTGTAGCAGAACCTGTTAATACAAAACCTGTACTACTAACAAAGCAGGATTTTCTTGATAAGGTAATGGATTATGAAAAAAATCCCAGGGAGTGGGTTTACAAAGGGAAGCTTCCCTGTCTTATTGATTTTTATGCCGACTGGTGCGCTCCCTGCCGGATAACGGCACCTATTCTGGAAGAGCTGGCTGAAGATTATGCAGGGAAAATTAATATATATAAAATTGATATACAGCGTGAAAGGGAGTTGGCCCAGGTATTCGGTATCAGCGGCATACCTGCCTTCCTGTATTGTCCCCTGGATGGAAATCCGAGCATTGCTTCCGGTATAGCAAGGACCGCTGAAGAAACCAGGCAGATGTTCATTGACCAGATAGAAAGCCTGCTCTTAAACAGTGAGAACACTTCTGATTTATAGACTATTGCGCCAGGCTGCAAAAGGACATATTCAACTTTTCCAATTTTATCAACAACTATATTTTTTAAGTGACATTTAAAGTAAATTAGCAATCAGAAATAAGATATTAGCTATTTTCTTTAATGTTCCTGATTATTGATACAGAGACAACCGGACTCCCTAAAAAATACGATGCTCCGGTTAGTGATGTTGACAACTGGCCCCGTTTGGTTCAACTGGCATGGCAATTATTTGACAGCAAAGGTGGACTTATTGGTTCTGAAGATTATATAATAAAACCCGAAGGTTTTACAATACCTTTCAGTGCGCAGAAGGTTCATGGGATATCAACAGAAATGGCCCTGGAAAAGGGAAAGGACCTGAATTTTGTTCTTGGTGAATTTGCCGGGGCAATTGAAGGATCATCATTTATTATAGGCCATAACGTAGACTTTGATAAAAGCATTATTGGCGCGGAGTTTATAAGAACGAAAATGCCAAACCGGTTTTTTGAAAAAACAAGTATATGCACAAAGGAGGAGTCGACGGGATATTGCGCCATACCTGATATCAGGGGAGAGAAATATAAGTGGCCGACACTGGCAGAGCTTTACAGGAAACTTTTTAATGAGGATTTGCAGGAGGCACATAATGCCGCTGCAGATGTTACGGCTACTGCACGTTGTTTTTTTGAGCTTTTAAGAAACGGGATTATTGACAGGTGCAGATTTAATATAAGTAAAGACATTTTAACAAAGCAGGACGTGAAGGAAGAAAGTTCACAAACAGAATCTATAGAAGCTGCATCTGCGGAAGCCGCATCTGAAGAATCTGAATCTGCAGAAGCTGAATTTGCGGAAGCCGCATCTGAAGAACCTGAATCTGCAGAAGCTGAATTTGCGGAAGCCGCATCTGAAGAACCTGAATCTGCAGAAACTGAAATTGAAAAAGCTAAAAAAGGAAAACCCCCTTCATACTTTACACATTTGCACGTGCATAGCCAGTATTCAATCCTTGACGGGGCAGCTGAGATAAAGGAGCTGCTGATCAAGGCC
>CAZFHF010000525.1:0-2026 GCA_964518655.1 uncultured Bacteroidales bacterium
TCTTCAATCTTGGATCGTTGACCCTGTTATTAAAGACTTTGAATTATCGCCTAAAAAATACAAACTTTTAAAACGTCTATATTTTTATCATTCAATTCTTTGCCTAATATCGAAACGTTCATACATAACATTAACTTTAGCAAATAGAATAAAAGCAATAGAACAGACCAATGATTACATAAAACTTGATAGCATTCCTCTGCTTAATTATAGCTTTGATAAAATTAACCTAACGGAAAGCTTTATCAATTCACGTTCGAGTAACAAAGAGAAAGATGTAATAGGGAATACCTTCCTAATTGATAAGAATATTTTGTTTATTGGTATGCCAACAAATTTGATTACTATAATTATCAATCAAAATTTTAAAGATATTTTAAGCCTTCAGACCAAAACGTCAACAGCTTTGGTAACTCTTAGTTGTAAATTATTAAAAAGAAGGATTCAAGAATTATCATTATTAGACAATCTAAAGATACGACTTACAAAAGAACAAATTGAAGGCGACAACTATATTAATTTTGAAATGGATACAGACCTCATCCAAAATTCAGCAGGACTATGTATTGCAAGACAAATATAAACACTGACAGATATAGCATAGCGCTCAAAACTCTTCTTAGGCGAAGTTAAATTTTTAGTATTAAAAATTTGTTTTTCCCTAAGAAGAGTGAAAGGTGAATTCTTTAATAAAATACATCATTTATGAATAAAAAGGTATTTATAAGTTATTCACATAAAAATAAAAGCTTTGCAAAAAAATTAGCTACTTCATTGTATGATCATGGAATCTCCGTTTGGTGGGATGAATGGGAGATAAAACCGGGTGATATTATGGTTGATAAAATTAACTCTGGTATAATGGATTCAGGGTATTTTCTACTTATTTTGACTCCAGACAGTACTTCAAGTGAATGGGTAGAAATTGAATGGACATCTGCATTTACATTAGCGTGTAACAAGAAAAATCTGAGAATAATACCCATCTTAAAAGAGACTTGTACAATACCAATGGTTTTGCAAAATCGTAAATATATTGATTTTCGTAAAAGCTATAAAACTCAAATTCAAATACTCATTAATAATTTGCTTGATGACTTAAAACGAGATGCAAGTAATAGGTTAAATCTTGAAAAATATTGGATAGAAAACTATAGGAATGGCGATTTAAAAACTAAATTAGATGCCATTGGAATATTATTCAACATAGGTTCCAAACTGACTATTAATTATATTTTAGCTGATGTCGAAATACAAGATAGTAAAGTTCAAGATAAGATACTAAACAGAATTAGTGGCTGTTTTGATAAAGATTTTATCCCACATATTAATAGATTATCAACTTCAAGAAACTCAAGATTAGCAATTCAAGCCAGTGGATTCTTAATAAATTTAGGTGATAGAAAGAAAATTTCTGAAATATTTAAAAATGCAAAATCAAACGATATAATATTGAAGAAATATGCTTTAAAAACGATATCATTCATTGAAAATTTTGAAGTTAATGAATTAAAGGAATTAAAAAATATATTGTTTGAAAGCTTGAATGACAATGATGATAGTATTAAGTTGCATGCATTAGGAATTTTGTCAAAAGTATCTAATCAGTTTAAAAACAAAAATAAAGTTTTATTAATCCCATTACTTCACAGTTTAAAGAAATTACTTGATAATAGAAAACCGGAAGTTAGATATACTGCTTCATATTTATATGAAAATTTAATTAGATGAATTTTAAAAACGTTGTCTAATCGCAGGTATTGTTAATGATGTTCAAAATTGTACTAGTAATAATATCTAAAAGTGTACCACTTCAAAGTTAAAAAATTATTTTTTCATATTCATCCCTTTCCTCTGTCTCAGGCTTTGACTCTACGTTCCCAGACCCAAATACATCATTTTAACCAATTTTAAGGCGATTTAAAGCACTTTTTTTATAAGAGGGTATATCTTTGTGTAATCGGTAAATAACAATGCAGGTTTTTTAGCAATTAAGAATGTAGATATTTTAGCAAATAACGATGTA
>CAZFHF010000526.1:0-2022 GCA_964518655.1 uncultured Bacteroidales bacterium
TGGGGAGCCTGAGCCGGTAAAATTCTTGCCGGCTTTTTCATTAAATAATATCTTCATTTATTGCTTTCAAACTTCTATCTGTATGTTATTTTATAGTTAGTATTTTAAATTGTGCATTGTCCTGCAATTATATATTTTTGCACGAAAATATCTTTAAATATGCGCGCTGTCATTCAAAGAGTTGCCAAAGCATCTGTAGCAATCAACAGTAAGGTACAATCATCAATAAATAATGGCCTGCTGGTATTACTTGGCATCGAAGATGAAGACACACACGAAGATATTGAATGGCTAAGCGGTAAAATCTCAAGGCTAAGAATATTTGGCGACGAGAACGGTACAATGAATTTATCAGTGAATGACATTGGCGGAGAGATTCTGTTAATTAGCCAGTTCACACTGCATGCAAGTACCAAAAAAGGCAACAGGCCATCATATATTAAAGCGGCAAAACCAGATATAGCAATCCCTCTATATAAGGAGTTTATTTCTAAACTGGAGGAAGATATCAATAAAAGTATAAAAACCGGTGAGTTTGGTGCAGCTATGCAGGTATCATTAGTGAATGACGGGCCAGTTACTATTATTATTGATACAAAAAATAAAGAATAATATAATTATCTTTGCATCTTACTTTAATTCGCCTGGATAATGCCATCATTATTAAGCAAATATGAAGTTTCCGATACTGCAGATTTCCAAGTTGCTGAAAAGGATTCAACAATAATTGAGCAAATAATTAAAAGTGATACCGTAGTTGCAGATTCGGCTGCAGATACAACAGATAGCATTTCTGCTCCCCTGATAACTGAAGAACACGACTCAGCAGATATTATTCCCGATACATCAGAGATTAAAAATATATTGCCAAAAATAATAACACCAGGCAAGCCTTTGGATACTCTTAAACTGGAAAAACATAAAGAACCCCCACCCGAATCAAAACCATTAATCAGAATTATACCCGAGAACTTTCTCACTCTTATCGGAGCTGATAATACAAAATATCACAGAAACTCAGTTCTGGTAACACATCAAAATAAACTAACAACAGGCCAGAATACTGAAGCTATTAAACCGGAAAAAAGAAATGAAGTATCAAATGACTGGTATCTTGGAATTATTCTTTTTATTATTATGCTTTTCCTGTGGATCAAAATATTCTATAATAAATATTTTACTCTCTTATTTAACTCCCTGCTAAATTATCAGATATCATTAAAACTGCTAAGAGAAAAAAATGTGTTAACAAAAAGAGTCTCTTTTACTTTAAATCTTATTTATATCATTGTGCTGGCATTATTTATACTTAAATTCCTTGATTTCTATCAGATTGAGCTTTTTGAATTCAATAAATTTGAGTTATTGCTGGTTCTCATTAATATAATAATAATAATTTCCATTGCCCGGATATTAATATTAAGCATAATCGGATTTCTCTTTGACAGCAGTAATATTTTTAATGAGTACATACACAATAATTATATCATAAATAAAAATTTGGGACTTTTTCTCTTCCCGTTACTTTTCATACAGGTATATATGTCTGAAAAAGCAACTGTAGTATTTATTATTACAGGCTTAATATTAATATTTTTATCCCATATATTGCGCTTATACAGGGGGTTTCAAATATTAATTAAAAAAGATATTTTTTTATTTTATTTGATTTTGTACCTTTGTACCCTTGAAATTTTACCCCTTTTACTTGGGTATAAATTCTTCATGTCGTTGATATAGAAGTAATTATAGGAGGGCTCTCAAATATGAAAATCAAAAAAATTCTAGTTTCCCAGCCTCAACCCGAATCAGAAAAATCTCCTTACTTTGAACTAGCTGTAAAAAACAATGTAAAGATCGAATTCAGACCATTTATTCATGTAGAAGGTGTCATATGTAAGGAATTCCGGAAGCAACGGGTTGATATACTAAATCATACTGCTGTAATTTTTACTAGTAAAACAGCAATTAATCATTTCTTCAGGATTGCTGAAGAAATGAGGATAAATGTCCCTGATTCAA
>CAZFHF010000527.1:0-2019 GCA_964518655.1 uncultured Bacteroidales bacterium
AAATCCCTTCCGTCGGGTGAAGCTCCATCATCAACATTTAATCCGTTAACATAAGGTTCGAGAAATTCATCACTTAAAACTGAAAATTCCCAATTGCGACTAGCTGCCAATAAATTATCACAATAATTAACTTCACAAAGCTTTATTAAATAATAGTTATTTACATTTTGTGGTTCTGAAAAATAAAGCAATGGAATATAATACTCTTCACCATCCTTTTCAGATATTTTTTCTAAAAATGATAAAGAATCAATTTCAGGAACAGGGGGCATATATGCTTCAGCAAAGTATTCAATGCTATCAGTATTAATATATAAATTGTAGGTTCTTCCTGGTACACCTTTAATTGAGTTTGATCTATAAAAGCCGCCTATCTCATAATATTGAAAATCAAATACTAACACTGTATCATTATTGACAATTGTGAAATATCCAATATTATATTCAAACTTTAACGAATCAGGTAATAATGGAGTTAATGTATCAATATTTCCAATATCATCGGTAATAATAACAAGTGCATCATTTACTGGTTCTGCATCATCATATTGAGTACTATAGTTACTGTTTGATGCCTGACTTGTACTCTTAGTAAGTCGTACATAATATGGCCCGCTAGTATTTGTTATCAATCCATTAACTACAATTTTTGGATTAAAATTAGTTGTATTAATTTCATATTTTTCACTGCAGGCTGCTAATAATACTAAAATGGGAAGGATATATAATGTGGATTTCATTTTTTTTATTATTAAAATTTAAAATTAAGAGTTATATAAGGAATAATCCCGATATACCATTTAGTAAATTGGTTAATTGTTAAATCATAAGCATCTTGCCTCGAAAACAAGCTAAAAATGTTTTTCTTGTTATATATATTATAAATTCCCAGAACTAATTCACTATGCAGTTTTTTTGATAATTCTCTTTTGCGTGAATAAGTTGCTGCGATATCCAAACGATGGTAGTCAGGCAATTTATAACCATTCCTTTCAGAATAGTAGCTGAAGCTCGCCCCGTCAAAATAAAAATTTCCCTCCTGAATAGTTATATAACCCCCTGAAGTATATTTAAAATTAGAGGATAATTCCCAATTTTTATTTAATTCATATGTTATTGCAACTGATAGATTATGTCTTTTATCATATCGAGGTGAGTAAAATTCATTATTATTAATCCCGTTAATTTTATATTGCACCTTTGATAGAGAATAACTTATCCAACCTTTACACGCTCCTTTATTCCTTGAGGTAAAAAATTCTATTCCATAAGCTAATCCTTCACCACTTTGAATTTGAGATTCAATTTGAGGATTTAAGAATAGTTCAGCATTATCTTTATAATCAACAATATTATGTATTTTTCTGTAATATGTTTCTATTGAAGTTTCAAGAGTATTGTTGAAAAAGTTTTTAAAATATCCAAATGCAACCTGGTCTAAAGACTGGGGTTTTAAATATCTATTGGCTGGTAACCATACATCAGTTGGCATGCCTACAGTTGAAGGACTAACTAAGTGCTGGTATTGTTTGCTTCTTGAATATGATGCTTTGATTGAACTGGATTCATTAATTAAGTATCTAAGTGAGATACGTGGTTCCAATCCATTGTAAAATTGCATTAATTCACCGTTTTTATAGTATATTGTATCTGAAATATCTCCGGTTACAGGAGAATAGTCATAAACTGTACCTTCCCCAATGACAAAGAATTCCGTATATCTTAAGCCATATCTTAGCAGCAGTTCATTTGTAATTTTGTGCTGGTTATCAATATACATAGAAATATTTAAAGTCTTCTGCATATCTAAAGAATATGCTCTTGTAATTGACGTTGTGTCTCTTGGTTTAATTTCCCCAGGCCAATATTTATGGTACTCAGACGATATACCAAATTTTATATGATTATTTGGATTAAGATAATAATCAAAATCAGATTTTAAATCATACTCCTTTAATTCAGAAATCCATTGAAAATGTCTGGCGTCATTTTTAAGAATATAATTATAGTTATATCTGC
>CAZFHF010000528.1:0-2009 GCA_964518655.1 uncultured Bacteroidales bacterium
CAGGAGAAAAATAAAACTTCTATTTCCCGAGCATCACCTTTCACATGCTGCCAGCGCCTTCTATCCTTCATCTTACAGCAATTCCGCCATTGTTACGATCGACGGCGTAGGCGAATGGGCAACTGCCTCAATATGTTCAGGCTCAGGAAACTGCATAGGGGTAATTAAAGAGCTAAGGTTTCCCCATTCCGCAGGTTTGCTTTATTCATCATTCACCTACTGGCTTGGATTCAGGGTGAATTCAGGTGAATATAAGCTCATGGGACTTGCGCCTTATGGAAATCCGGATTCAGAAAGAGTTAAAACATACATTGCAAAAATCAAAGAGAAGCTGGTAAATATAAAGGATGACGGATCAATATGGCTTAATCAGAGATACTTCAATTATTCTACGGGACTTAGAATGGTTAACGGCAGAAAGTGGGAGAAACTCTTTGGTTTTCCCAGACGCGAAATGGAAGGATCACTGGAGCAGCACCATTGTGATTTAGCTCTGGCAATTCAAAAAGTCTCGGAAGAAATTGTTTTTAAAATGGCAAAAGAAGCAAAAAGACTTACCAAATCCGAAAATCTTTGCCTCGCAGGAGGAGTTGCCTTAAACTGTGTCGCAAACGGCAAACTGCTCCGGTCAGGTTTATTCAGAAATATATTTATTCAGCCGGCTGCAGGGGATGCCGGCGGATCAATTGGTGCTGCACTGGCGGTTTATCATATGTATTTCAATAAGGACCGGGAAAACAACAAGGAAAGTATGCACCACGCATACCTGGGTCCAGAATATTCAGATCTTGAAATAGAACGCTCTTCAAAAAAACTGAAAGCAAAATATGAGAAATTTGAAGATTTCGGTTCTCTTGCAGGCAGAATTTCAGAACTTCTAACTGAAGAAAAAGTTGTTGGATGGTTCCAGGGAAGAATGGAATTCGGGCCAAGAGCCCTGGGCAACCGCAGTATTCTTGGCGACGCAAGAAGCAGGGAAATGCAGAAGAAGTTGAATGTAAAGATAAAATACAGGGAAAGCTTCCGCCCCTTTGCTCCTTCCGTACTTTCAGAAAACAGTAAGGAATATTTTGATCTGACTGATGATTCCCCGTTTATGTTGCTTGTTGCAGATGTAAAAAAGGAAAGAAGAAATGAAATTCCTGAAAACTATAATGAACTCCCATTGCTGGAAAGATTATACTTCCTGAGATCTGATATACCTGCAGTAACACATATTGATTTTTCAGCCCGTATTCAGACAGTACATAAAGAAACCAACGCCCGGTTCTGGGAGTTAATAAATGCTTTTAAACAAAAAACAGGCACGGGTTTGATTGTCAACACAAGCTTTAATGTGCGTGGTGAACCTATTGTCTGCACCCCGGAAGATGCTTACCGCTGTTTTATGCGAACTGAAATGGATTATCTGGTAATGGGTAATTACCTGTATGATAAGAACGCCCAGCCTCCGTGGCCAAAAAATGAAAGCTGGAAAAAAGAATTTGCATTAGATTAATAATTTGTTTAGCTGATGATTATGAAATATCACTATTTTTGCCTGTTATAAAAAATTAATTTAACTATTTGTAAAATGGAATTTATAAGGGATTTCTGGCTTTATCTTAAAGAGAGAAAAAAGTGGTGGCTTCTGCCTACGATAATTATATTGCTTCTATTGGGAATATTAATAGTAATAAGCAGCGGAAGTGCTATAGCTCCCTTTATCTATACATTATTTTAAGCTGATGAAAAAGGAGAAAACAACTGAGACCTGTCTGGTTATTTCAACCGGATTGCTTTTACTTTATTTCATATTTCAAATAAAGGCTCTCCTGGTTGTTGCTTTTCTCATCAGTGCTACTGGCATATTTATTAAACCCCTGGCTCATATAATTTCATGGCTTTGGTTAAAATCAGGTGATTTATTAGGCTATCTGGTGTCAAAAATCGTGCTGTCAGCTATATATTTTATTTTTTTATTGCCTATAGCAATATTATATCGTGCTTTTAAAAAAGATCCGTTAAAG
>CAZFHF010000529.1:0-2009 GCA_964518655.1 uncultured Bacteroidales bacterium
GAGAGATCATACCTTTTAATAAATAGTAAAATCCTCTCTTTCAAATCATTAAAGGATTTAATATCATAGAAAATCAAAAGTGTCAGAACAACAATATTTGTTGGCCTTACCAGCACTATTAATCCACCTAATAATCCAATGAGGATTGTATATTTTATGCTAAAATGTTCATACCATTTAATTACAAGAAAAACAAAGATTGTTATAAGTGCAAAATTATATGCATGCGGCATAGGTGCTCCATATGTCGCATAATAAAACAGGTTTGTACCTACTCCAATTGCAAGAACAGTAACAAATGAGATGAACCGGGAAAAGAAATTCCTGATAATTTTATCAAGAAAAAATAAACCTATGGCAAAGTATACAAGAGCACTGAATACCAGGGCAAACCTGTAATGCAGAGAATAGCCGTCAGCTTCATACCTGCCTGAAATTTTGGCAACAGCATGGGATAAAAGGAAGAATGGTGAATATAAAATTGACATTCCCATTGAGGTAACTATTGCATCCTTACCTGCAGGTGTTCTAACCGGCCATATTAAATCTCCGAATTTTTCTATACTATCTTTTCGGAACTTAAGGGATAGGTCTTTATATATGAAGGCAGCAGGCAGATATGCGTAATATGATTTAATATCCCAGATAATGACTGATTTATCTTTGACCCACCTGTGATTGCTAAAATTTGCCAAAATCACAATTATTATAATTGCAAAAATGGTACTTTGCACAAGGTATTTTTTGAAAAATGACATATGCCAGATATGAATTAGCGAGCCTAAAAATAGCAATTTTATTATAATTATTTTCCAAATATTAAATACTAAGTTAATTTTACGCTTTAACACAATAATAAAATAAATAATAAGAAGAATTATTGTTGAATTTGCTATTAGGTTCATATATGTTAATAGTTATGAATTATTTAAATGCCGTATCGCTTCGCACCAGGTCTATAATTATATTAATTGTTTCTATTATATTATTAGTGGCCTGCAGGCATGTTGATGATAACGTCATCCTAAGAGAAATTATATGTAAGGCGGAAAAGCTTCATGAAAAAAGCAACAGTTTTGTTTCTGATGATGGCAACTACATGTTAAAAGGAGGCAAATACAGAAGCAAAGAAAAATCACGAAGCGGCAATTATTCATTAAAACTAAATAAAAGCAATCCTTATGGATTCACGATTTTGTTAGATGAAATATATGAAGGATACAATATAAATATCAGGGTATGGAAATACGGAGATAGCGAACACGGAAGTATCATAGCAGATGACTCAAAAGGAGAAAGGTTTTATGAAGCCTCGAAAACTATAATCAAAGAAGATAAAGATGGCTGGAAGCTTATAGAGCATGATCTTATAATACCTTATGATTTACCAGATAATAAGCTTAAACTTTATGTTTATAATCCATCAGATAATGATGTATATTTTGATGATTTTCATATCATAGTTTATAAGGAAAAGATATATCCTGAATATATAGAACCGAAACTCAGCATCCTGATCGATTCATCAGGGATCAATAAGTTGAGGGCTAAAAGATATGAGGCATTACAAAAGGGTATACTTGAAACAAGGCAAGGAGATTATGTAAAGGCTACCATTATTTATTTGAATGATACCTTGAAGGCTAATGTACGTTTGAAGGGCGACTGGCTGGATCATCTTTACGGGCCAAAATGGTCTTTCAGGATTAAGATAAGAAAAAAAGGCAACTGGAAAGGGATGAGGTCATTTTCCATACAAAACCCATCTACCAGGGGGTATTTGAATGAATGGATAGCACATATGATACTGGATGAAAATGATGTATTAACCACAAGATATGGTTTTATACCGGTTGAATTAAATGGGAAAAGCCTTGGAATATATGCATACGAGGAGCATTTTGACAAGCATCTGGTTGAAAGCAGAAACAGAAGAGAGGGCCCCATATTAAAATATGCTGAGGATCACTTTTGGGTTGCCCAGAAGGTGTATATCAGTACAAAAAAGT